>JBKQQE010000191.1:0-7129 GCA_052326245.1 Xanthobacteraceae bacterium
GTCGGGACCGGTGATCGAGTCGGTGTGGCCGCCCGAGACGATGTGAAGAATTTTCTTCTCGTTGCTGACCTGGGCGATTGCTTGAGCGATTCCCGAGTTCACATCGCCGATCAGGAAGGACACCTGATCGCGGTCGATCAACTTGCGCGCCTTTTGCACGCCGGTGCCGACGTCGTTGGCGGAATCCTCGACCAGCAGTTCGACCTGGCGGCCCAACATTCCGCCCCCGGCATTCATCTGCTCGACTGCGAGCTTGGCTCCCATGACCTCGTTGCCCGCGGGGGCCGCATAGACGCCGGTGAGCGGGTCGATCATGCCGATACGGACCGGCGTTTCGCCGCGTGCCTGGATAATGAATGGCGATGCGACCTGTAGTATGCCTGCCGCGGCTGCGCCTTGAATGATGGTTCGACGATCCAGTGTCCTGAAATCGAATCCCTTCATGGTCTCCTCCCGGATTTGGCCCATTGTTTTGACTGGGTCCGTTTTTGCCAAATTGGTGCATCGCGCGCAGCAAGGTCTTGGCCGGCCCGATCTTGGAGCACATGGGGGACGAAGCGCAAGGAGCTTTGTCGGTGCGACGCGGACCGCATTGGCCGATATTTCGCTTCGCAGCCCGCACAAAGACATTGACCTAGCCCAGGAGCGGCCGGCCATGCTTTGATGGGTCAGCGAAACTCCCTGGATGGGAGAAGGAGCATTCTTTGACCACCGAGCGCGTGGAGCGGCGACTGGCGGCGGTGCTGGCGGCTGATGTTGCCGGCTATAGCCGTCTCATGGGCGCCGACGAGGAAGGCACCCTCGCCCGGCTCAAGGCCGTGAGGAAGACCCTGGTCGATCCGACCCTTGCCGCACATCGCGGGCGCATCGTCAAGACCACCGGAGACGGCATGCTGGTCGAGTTCGCCAGCGCGGTCGACGCGGCGCGCAGCGCCATCGAGGTGCAGCGCGGCATGGCCGAGCAGAATGCCGCCGTACCGCCGGGCACCAGAATCGAATTCCGGATCGGCATCCATGTCGGCGACATCATCATCGACGACAACGACATCTTCGGCGACGGCGTCAACATCGCCGCCCGCCTCGAAGGCATCGCGGACCCCGGCGGGATCTGCCTGTCCGACGACGCCTACCGGCAGGTCCGGGGCAAGATCGACGTCGCCTTCGGCGACATGGGACCGCAAACCCTCAAGAACATTGCCGAGCCGATGCGGGCGTGGCGGTTCAACATCGGCGGCAGCGCGCAGCCGGCCTCGACCACCCAGCCGCGCGCGCCCGCGCCGCCCGACAAGCCCTCCATCGCCGTGCTGCCGTTCCAGAACATGAGCGGCGACCCGGAGCAGGAGCATTTCTGCGACGGCCTGGTGGAGGACATCATCACCACGCTGTCGAAGCTTGCGGGGCTGCGGGTGATCGCGCGCCATTCGAGCTTCGTCTACAAGGGGCGTTCGGTCGATATCCGCGAGGCGGCGAAGCGGCTCGGCGTGCGCTACGTACTCGAGGGCAGCGTTCGCAGGAGCGGCAACCGCATCCGCGTCACGGCGCAGCTGATCGACGCGAGCGACGGCGCGCATCTCTGGGCGGAACGCTACGACCGTGCCGTCGACGACATCTTCGCGATCCAGGACGAGATCACCCTGGTGCTGGCCACCGAGATGCAGGTCAAGCTTACGGAAGGCGAACAGGCGCGGCTGCACTACACCACCACCAGCAATGTGGAGGCCTGGACCCTCTGGGTTCAGGGGCTGTCGCACTTCCGCAGGGCCGTCACCAGGGAAGAATGTGGCCACGCACGAGTCTGCTGGGAAAAGGCGCTGGCGCTCGACCCGGGTTCGTCGTCGCTCAATGCCATGCTGGGTTTCCTGCACTGCCTGGATGCCCGCTTCGGATGGTGGGACGACAGCGAGACGGCGATGGGCAAGGCCCGGGCCTACGTCGACAGGGCGCTGGCCATCGACCCCGGCAATGCCGACGCCCACACCACGTCGAGCACCCTCCTGATGGTGGAAAGGCGCCACGATGAAGCGGTAGCCGAAGCCAGGAAGGCGGTCGAGCTCGCACCCGGCGCCGCCGATACGGCCGAACTCGCCAGTCACGTTCTGACAGCATCGGGATATCCCGACGAAGCGGTCGCGCTGAGCGAGAAGGCGATGACCCTCAATCCGACCTATCCCGCAGTGTATCTGGGCACGCTTGGAAACGCCTGCCGGCTGGCGGGGCGAACCGAGCAGGCGATCGCCGCATTCATGGCCTATCATGCGCGCAACCCCGGATTTGGCCTGACCGACATGGTGATCGCCTATCAGCAGACGGGCCGGCCGGACGAGGCCGGGCGAACGGCCGAGCAGCTGCTGGTGGCCCGCCCGGGTTTCACGATCGCTGGCTGGCACAAAACCCAGCTCAGTCGCCGCGACACGACCCAGGTCGAAGCCGACGCCGCCGCCCTTCGCGCAGCCGGGCTTCCGTTGGGCTGAGTGCGGCGTACGGCGTACGTCTCAAAGTGGCACGAAACCAAAGTGCCGCGACGTCCACCGTCTGGTCGCTCGCCGAAATTAAGCAGACGTCGAGCGGAGACTCCATTCCGGTGGCGATTGGCCTGGAGCAGACTTAGTGCGCTCACGCCCTTCCTGTGGCCTGGCTTGAGCTGGTACGATCCGCATTCCTGAGCTTGGGAGCGAGCATGAGGCGGCGGCAGTTTGTTGGGCTGGTTGGCAGTGCGGTGGCTTGGCCGGTTGTGGCGCGGGCGCAGCAACCGATGCCGGCAATTGGACTGCTCACGACAACGAACCTGGAAGACTGGGTGACCAGGGCAATCCGAAAGGGCCTGGACGAAACCGGCTATGTGGAAGGCCGGAACCTGACTATCATTCCTCGGTCGGCTGGGGGTCAACTCGACCGGTTGCCGACGCTGGCGGCTGATCTGGTCAGCAATCGTGTTTCGGCCATTCTTGCAACCGGAGGGCCCGTTCCGGCGCGTGCAGCGAAAGCCGTCACGACACAGATTCCAATCATATTTGCATACGGAGGCGATCCGGTCGCTGACGGCCTCGTCGCCAGCTTTAATCGGCCCGAAGGAAACGTCACGGGGGCTACTTTTCTTGGCACTGCGCTCTCGGGGAAGCGGTTGGAGTTGCTGCGCGAAATCGCGCCGCAGATTATGGATGTCGCGCTGCTAGCGAACCCGAAGAGCACGCTGGCAGAAAGCCAGATCAAGGATGCGACGGCAGCCGCACAAAGGTTGGGGCACCGCCTTCACGTCATCAATGCGAGCAGCGAAAGTGAAATCGACGAAGCCTTCGTGACGATGGGCCGGTTAAAAATCGACGCACTTCTCGTCAGCGTCGATCCCTTGTATGGCTTCGTTCTCGGCAAGAAAATTGTCGTTTTGGCGTCTCACTACAACATTCTCGCAATGTACGACGGGCGGTCATATGTCGATTCTGGCGGCTTGATGAGCTATGGACCCATTCTTTCGGAAACATGGAGACAAGCCGGAGTTTATGTCGGTCGTATTTTGAAAGGCGAAAGACCTTCAGACTTGCCGATCATCCAGCCGACCAAGTTCGAGATGGTCATCAATTTGAAGGCGGCGAAGGCGCTCGGCCTCGAAATCCCGCCGAAGCTGTTGTTTACCGCCGACGAGGTGATCGAATAAAGCCGGCAATTTGCTGCGGTGCATGAGTCTCTTGTTGGCAAGTTCGAGACATGCCGACGGCCCCTGAAAAACTCTGCTTGTGGGGGAAGACCGGAAGTGGGCGGCCAACGGTCAAAACGACGAGACCCAAACGAGACATCGCGAAGCCGCTCGGTCGATCGTCTCTGGCGGGCGATGACAAGTGCTTAGGGCATTTTCTAGATGAGTTGACTCATCGTTCCGTCATGGCCGGGCAGCGCGATCCGTCTCTGACGGATCGCCAGGACTAAGGTCTCCCGGCCATCCACGTCTTTCTTGATGCAAGGCTGTGAAGGCGTGGATGCCCGGCAGCGCAGACAAGTTTACGCAGTCTGCGCAAGGCAGACTGCTACGGCCGGGCATGACGAATCAATTCAAGCGGAAAATGATCTAAGGGATTTTCTCCGCGGCGCTGATCGCCGTGCGCAGCTGCTTCGCCAGCGCCTGCAACAGCTTCCAGCCGATGGTGCCATTTCCCTCGACCAGCGGGCGGAATTCCCAGAACGTGAGCCCGTAGCAGACCAGGTCGGTCGCGGCGGTGACTGTTGCCGAGCGGGGCCCGCCGTCGATCAGCGCAACCTCGCCGAAGTACTGGCCGGGTCCGAGGGTGGCGAGGTCGACGCCCTTGCTCGTGACCCTGGCCTCGCCGGAGGCGATGATGAAGAAGGCGGCGCCGCCGGTGCCCTCCATGATGACGGTCTCGCCCTTCTTGAAGTGGCGTTCCTTGAGCAGCCGGCCGATCTGCTCGGATTGCCTGCGGTCCATGCCGGCGAACAGCTCGACGCGCTGCAGCGCGCCGACGGGATCGCGCGGCAGCGGGCCGGGCGGCGGCGCGCTGCTGCGCGCGTTGCCGGTGGTGATGGCGCGGCATTGCAAGAGGTAGAGCGTGCCCTGCTGAAACGCCCATTCGATGTCGCGCCGCGGGCCGTAGATCTTCTCGCACTGGAGCGCGAGCTCGCAAAGCGCCGCGAGCTGGGCGTCGTCGAGGCAGATCGCATTGACCTGCGCGGGCGGCACCTGTTGCTCGAAGGTGCCGCCGTTCGGCAGCGAGCGGATTGCGATGCGCTTGCGCCCCGCCTTGCGCTCCAGCACCGCTCCGGAGCGATCGAGGCGGAAGTGGTCGGGCACGACGAGGCCGGCGACCACGGCCTCGCCTAATCCCCAGCTCGCCTCGATCAGGCGCTCGTCGGCGCCGGTGACCGGATGTTCCGTGAACATGACGCCTGCGACGTCGGGGTTGATGAGGGTCTGCACGACGACGCCGACGCTCGGCCGGGAGAACAGGCCGACGCGCTGGCGGTAGGTGATGGCCGAGTCCGAATTCGCAGACCACCAGACTTCGCGCACCGCGCCGGGGACATCGGCCGCCGAATGAACGTTGAGCACGGTGAGATGCTGGCCCGCGAAACTCGCCGCCGCGCTGTCTTCGTCGACGGCGGACGACCGGACGGCAAACGGAGCCGACAGGCCGGCGATCGCCTTCGCCACTTTTTCGATCGCCTTCTCGTCCCCCGAGGCGACGGCCTCGACCAGATCGCCCGAGAGCGCGACGCCGGGCGGGACCGGCAGGCCCTGGCGCGCGGCGTCGCCGAGCCCCACCGCCTTCGAGCCGTAGAGCGAGGTCTCGCGCGCCCTGGCGAAGGGAACGACGACCTTCTTCTTCACCCGAGCACCGTGACTTCCCCGGCATCGCCGTCCACGCGCACCAGGACGCCATCGGCGATGCGCTCGGTCGCCTCGCGGGTCCCCACCACCCCGGGGATGCCGTATTCGCGCGAAACGATCGCGGCATGCGAAAGAAGACCGCCGTTGTCGGTGACGATGCCGCCGAGCAGCGGCAGCAGGATGTTGAAGGCCTCGCTGGTGGATTCGGTGATCAGCACGTCGCCCTTGGCGATCCGGCCGAACTCGGAAGGCCCGGAGACGCGGCGCGCGGGCCCTTCATAGACGCCCTTGCTCGCCGCGATGCCGTAGAGCACCTTCTCCTCGTGTTGCGCCTCGGAGCTGCCGAACACGTGGCCGAGCCCGATGAAGACCGCGCGCATCAGCCGGCCGACCGCCGGGGGCAGCGCCGAGAGATCCGGCGGCGGCGGCTTGGGCGGACCGAGCAAGGGCGGGACGTCCTTGGCGGTGTAGGTCGCGCGGTAGGCGGCGCGACCGGCAAGCTCGTCGGCGGACGGACCGCCGGTGCCGGAAACCAGCGCGCACATCTCGTCGAGCGTGGCCTCCAGCATCTGGTCGGGCGTGGCGAGGCGGCCGCGCTTCGCGAGCCGACGGCCGGCCGCCAGCGCCGCGCGCCGCATGATGCCCGCGGCCCAGATGTCGCTGTAGACGCCGCGCTCGTCGCGCAGGCGATAGGTGAGACGGGCCTCGCCGAGCAACTCGTCGAACTCGGTCTGCTGCGCCGCGGGGATCTGCGCGCGAATTTCGGCGGTGCGGGCATCGACGTCCGAGGCGGCCCGCGCTTCTCCGGAGACCGCGACGCGGATCGCCCGCAGCAGTGCGTCCGGCATTTCCAGCGCGGTGGGCTCGGCGATGTCGAAACCGTCGATCAACCGGTTGCCGACCAGATCGAGGTAGCCCGAGACGGCAGCGCCGGTTTCGCCGCCGAGGGAGCGCAGCCGCGCCAGCGTCTGCGCGGGGTTGGCGTCGGATTCGAGCAGCGCGCGGGCGGCGGGGTTGTCGGCGAAGGCCTGCTTCAGCCGCTCCATCTCGTCGGAGCCGCCCGCCGACACCTCCGCCGACCCCCGCAGCAGCCCCACCAGGTCGGACGGCGGCAGCCCGGTCCAGTCCCCCACATGGGCGAGGAAGTCCCCGGTCGGCACCACCGCGCCCGCCGTGAAGCCCATGTGCTGGGCTATCATTGCCGAATGGTGGTCCCGGCAGCGCGTCAGATAGGCCACGAGCTCGGCGTCGGAGAGCGCGTCCGGATCCACGGCCTGCAGCTCGCGGTGTTTGGCGATGGCGGCCGGCTTGCGGTTCTCGTCCCAATCGCGAAGCTGCTCCCGCCACAGCTTCTGCGCGAACACCTGTTCGGCGCGCTGGAAGCGTGCGGGGATTTCCGCGTCCGGAGCCGGCAGCACCTGATTGTAGCCGAAGCCGTTCACGTAGGCGATCTGCAGACCGTCGATCAGCATCCCGTAGAAGCGCGCGAAGTCGTTGGTGCCCTTCCTGAAGGAAGCCGGATGGGTCTCCTGGAAGTAGCGCGTCATCGGGCGCGGGAAATGCACCGCATCCTGCTCCCACGGTCCCGGCGCCGGCGGATCGAATTGGAGTCTGGTCGAGGTGTCCGACGCGGTCATGGCGTTTCCCTTCTCGGACGGCCCGCGGATCCGGGGACGCCGCTGGCGATGATTCCGGAATTACTCGGCTGGCGCGCTTTGGATGCGGCATCGCATCCGACATTCGCAATTGAAATCCTGCAATGGTGCGAAGGCTAGTGGAGTGGATTTGACATTC
>JBKQQE010000192.1:0-3428 GCA_052326245.1 Xanthobacteraceae bacterium
GCGCCAGCAGCTTGTGGATCAGCGGGATCTTCATCCAGGACGGCGGTCGGTCCTGCAGCGGGTTGGGGTTTTCCAGAACGCAGTAGGAAAATCCGTGGCGCAGCGCGTAGGCCTGCTGGCTGTCGAGACAGGCCTTCACGCGCGCACGATAGCCGTCGCCGATCGCGACCGTGCAGACGACCGTGGAGAGATCGCCCGCGACCTCGCGCGCGAAGGTCGGGAAGATCCGCGCCGCCACCCGCACCAGGCGCAAGCTGACCGCGGCCTCGCCTGCTGTCGCCGCGGCAGCGCCGCCCAGCACGGCCAGATGCTCCCTGACTACCGGGCGGTCGTAAAACGCCGCAAGCTGCACGGCCTTGCGAATCTCGTCCGTCGCGGTGCGAAGGTCGCGCTGCAACTCCTGAATGCCGCGGCCTATCTCGATGAACGCGCGCACCGCCCTGAACGCGCGGCGCAGCAGGTAAAGCGCGCCGATCACGAGCGCAGCCGACAGCACGGCCCCAACGACGACGGCAGCGACACTCAAATCAGGCGGCATGCCGAAATTCCGGGGAAATGGCGCGAGATCAGCAAGTTAGCCGAGGGCTCTCCGCGTTGTCAAAGGACGCGCGGGCGCAGCCCGCCCCCGTCGCCAGGCGCATACAGAGCGGCGTTACCGCGGCCAATGGGGTAGTCTGGACCGGAATCGCACATTGCCGGATCGTACAGCCCGCCATGCCCGAGAAGATCTACAATGTCTTGTTTCTCTGCACCGGCAATTCGGCGCGCTCGATCATCGCCGAAGCGATCATGAACAAGCTGGGCGCGGGAAAATTCCAGGCCTACAGCGCCGGTAGTCGACCCAAAGGACGCATCCACCCGGAAACCCTGAAGCTGCTGAAAAGCCTCGGCTACGATGTCTTCAAATTTCGCTCGAAGTCGTGGGTCGAATTCATCGCCCATGATGCGCCGGCGTTCGACTTTGTTTTCACGGTCTGCGACAATGCGGCTGCCGAGCAATGTCCGACCTGGCCTGGCCAGCCAATGACAGCGCATTGGGGCATCTCCGATCCGGCCGGAGCAACCGGCACGCCTCCCGAGATCGCGGCGGCGTTCAAGGAGGCCTACCGTATGCTCAACGAGCGCATCGGGGCTTTCAGCGCGCTGCCGCTGAACACGCTCAGCGGCTTGGCCCTGCAAGGCAAACTGGATGAAATAGGTCGCATGGAGGGGGCAACGGCGGCATCGACCGAGCCGCGCTGATCCCCCGGCCCGGCGACGCGGATGATCGTCAGAACTTGTGAAACGCGATCGGAGGCTCCCCCGGCGCCCTGACCTGCAGACGCATCGGCACGTCCTTCCAGCTCTGAAACCTGCCGCCGGGCAGCATGTCATAAGGCTCGCACCGTTTGAGCGCGTCGGCGCGGCCCACGTCAATTCTGCCGCGCGCGGTTGCCGGCCTACTCCGCCGCCACCGCCGCCTCGCGCAGCCGGGTCGAGTAATAGGATGCGGTCTGCTGGCCGCGGGCGGCGCCGCGGGAAAACAGGATCAGGTGGTGGGCGACGAGGCCGACGGAGATGACGATCTCGATGTCGAGAGCGCGCAGGCGCGGCCAGGCGAAGGTCCAGAACGCGCGCCGGTAGTCGCTGGCCACGCCCAGCGTCCACAGGATCTTGGTCAGCATCGTCAGGCCGCGCTTGATGTTGCGCCAGTTCACCCGCTGCGGACTGTTGGGCGGCTTCAGGCGGTTGGGATAGGTCGCGGTGACCTGGTGCTCGAAGCGCTTGAACAGCTTCTCCGGCGTGTAGGCGCGGCCCATGCAGTCGCGCCACATCGCCACCACGAGGTCGTGCGGCAGCAGGAAGTCGACATTGGAATCGCGGCCCTCGTCGTCGAGCAGGCGGTTTTCCCGCTTCAGCCGGTCCCACAGCGGCGTGCGCGGCAGCGCCTGCAGCAGGTTGATGGTCAGCATCGGAATCTGCGATTCCTCGATGAATTGCAGGATCGTCTCCCCGGCATTGGGCCTGTCGGTGTCCAGCCCGAGGATGATGCCCGACACCACCTCCATGCCGTAGCTGTTCAGGGCGGCCACGCTCTCCAGGATCGGCACCATCATGTTGTGGGATTTCGACATCGCCTTCAGGGCGTCGTGATCCGGGGTCTCGATGCCGCAGAAAATCGTGGTGAAGAACGCCTCGCGCATCAGGCTCAGGATTTCAGGCCGCTTGGCGATGTTGAGCGTCGCCTCGCAGGCGAATTGCAGGGCATAGCCGTTGCGCTTCTGCCACGCGATCAGGTGCGGCAGCAGTTCGAGCAGGGCGCGGCGGTTGCCGATCAGGTTGTCATCGACGAAATAGACCGCGCCCGACAGGCCGCACGCGATCAGCTTGTCCAGTTCGGCGGTGATCTGCTGCGGCGTCTTCAGCCGCGGATTGCGGCCGTACAGCGCCGGGATGTCGCAGAACTCGCACTGGTAGGGACAGCCGCTGGAAAACTGGATGCTGCCGATAAAGTACTTTTCCAGCGGGATCAGCTCGTAGGCTGGCTGCGGAAACGCGGTCATGTCGCGCCGCTCGGCGGTGGTCAGCACGACCTGGCGCGGCGGCCGCGCGCAATCGCGCGAAAGCATCCCGATCAGCGTGTCCGTGGCGTCACCGAGCTCGCCCAGGTGCAGATAATCGAAGGCCGGGTAGTTCTCGGGACTGGAGGAGACCGACGGGCCGCCGAGCACCGCCACCCGCCCCGCGGCGTGGGCGCGGGCGCAGATGTCGTTGATCTGGCGGCGCTGGATATGCATGCCGCTGACGAAGACGGCATCGGCCCAGGCGAAATCGGCGGGGCCGGCCGGGTCGATGTTCTCGTCGATGAAGCGCACCTGCCAGTGCGAAGGCAGCACCGCGGCGATCAGCAGCAGCCCCTGCGGCGGCATGAAGGCGCGCACCCCGTCGGTCAGGGCATAGGCGTATTCGAAGGTGCCGAACGAGGGGGTGTAGTGCGGAAAGACACAGAGGATCCGGCGCGCCGGACCGGCGTCGATGGCGTCGTGACTGATGCCGACTTCGGTCATGGATTTTCTTGCAATGCCGTCCTGGGGGATGCCGCCGCGAGCAGGTTCGCCTGAAAGAGTGCCGCCCAAAGAAGTGCCGTCTCGGCCAATGCCATCGTTCGTCATCCGTTCCCCACTCTAACCGCTGTCCCCAGCCCGGACAACGCCGCGGCTCGGCGAAGGTGCCAAGCTTAGCGATTCATTGTGCCGGGACGATTGCGGCCGAATCTGGTCTTCGCGCTGGCGGCGACGGCGGGACGGTCATGCCCGGACCGACCATGGACGCTGCGCGGCGCGGGGCGCTATATGTCCGTTTGTTACGAGGTTCGGGAGCATCTGCAATGAGACCGGCGCGGATCGTCGCCCTCGCCATCTGGGGCCCGTTCGCGACCGGCGCGGCCG
>JBKQQE010000193.1:0-43432 GCA_052326245.1 Xanthobacteraceae bacterium
TCACCAGCGACGAGGCGCCGCCGACGATCGCCGAACGGCTGCGCGCGGCGCGTGGCGACCGGCCGATCGACATTGTCGTGCAGCCGATCGCGGCGCGGCGCAAGAAGCTTTTTCTCGCCGACATGGACTCCACCATGATCGGTCAGGAATGCATCGACGAGTTGGCCGATTTCGCCGGACTGAAAGACCACGTCGCGGCCATCACCGAGCGCGCCATGCGCGGCGAGATCGCCTTCGAGCCGGCGCTGCGCGAGCGCGTGGCGCTGCTGAAGGGCCTGCCCGCGAGCGTCGTCGACGAGCTGCTCGACAAGCGCATCACGCTGACGCCGGGCGGCGGCACGCTGGTGCGCACCATGCGCGCGCACGGCGTCTATACCTGTCTCGTCTCCGGCGGCTTCACCCTGTTCACCAACCGCATCGCCGCGATGATCGGCTTCCAGGAGAACCGCGCCAACACCCTCGTCGTCAGGGACGGCCAATTGGCCGGGCTGGTCGAGGAGCCGATCTTCGGCCGCGACTCCAAGCTCGCCGCGCTGCTGGAATTGCGCGAGACCTTCGACATCGACGCCATCGACACCCTGGTGGTCGGCGACGGCGCCAACGACCTCGCCATGATCGAGGCCGCCGGCCTCGGCGTCGCCTATCACGCCAAGCCCAAGGTAGCCGCCGCCGCCGCGGCGCGGATCGACCACGGCGACCTCACCGCGCTGCTGTTTGCCCAGGGCTATCGCCAGGACGAGTTCGTCGCCGGCTGAGGCTAGTACACCGCCATCACCGCCACGGCATCAGCGTCGGCCGCATGATCCGCCGCATGATGAGCCTGATGCCGTAAGCGGAGCTTGGCGTGGCGGATCGGCATGGTCGCCGTCCGCCGCCGTCAGCCTGAGACGCGCGCGGCGGCGCTGGAGCGCGCGGATTCTGATTTCCGTCGTCATGGCCGGGCTTGACACCGCAAGTCGGGTTTACCCGACTTGCGGCATTAAAAAGAAACGCAACGCGGCAAGCCCGCGTTGCTAAGCCATCCACTCTTCACTTTGGTGGTAAACACCTAAGCGTGGACCCGCGGGTCAAGCCCGCGGGTGACGCAGAGGATGGTTTCGCGCGCGGAAATCTGCTCCCCCGCCTACTGCAAGCTCAGCGCGACGAAGCGCAGTTCGCCGTCGGCGTTCGACACCAGGAGCAGCACCGATTTCTTGCCGTCCTTGCGCAGCTGCTCGACCCGCTTCTTGACGTCGGCGCCGCTGCCGACCGATTCCTGCGCCACCTCGACGATGACGTCGCCGGCGGACAGCCGCTTCTCGGCGGCGTCGGAGGCGCTGTCGACATTGGTGATGATGACGCCCTTGACGCTTTCCTTGATCTTGTACTTGGCGCGCAGGTCCTTGGAGAGCGCCGCCAGATCGAGCCCGAGCGCCTTCTGGGTCACCGGCTTGTCGGCCTCGGGCGTGGTGGTCTTGGCCACCGCCGGCTGCGCCTTCTCGTCGTCCTGCAGGCGGCCGAGCGTGACCTGGACGGTCTCTTCCTTGCCCTTGCGGATGATGACGACGTCGACCGCCTTGCCCACCGGGCTGTCGGCGACCGCGCGCGGCAGGTCCTTCATCTCCTTGATGTCCTTGCCGTCGAACCTGACCACCACGTCGCCCGGCTCGATACCGGCGGGCTTCGCCGGGCCCTTGTCGTCGACGCCGGCGACCAGCGCGCCGCGCGCCGGCTTGATGTTGAGGCTGTCGGCGATCTCGTCGGTGACCTGCTGGATCCGCACGCCGAGCCAGCCGCGGCGGGTCTCGCCGAATTCGCGCAGCTGCGCGACCACGCCGGCCACCGTCTTCGACGGCACAGCGAAGCCGATGCCGATTGAGCCGCCCGAGGGCGAGATGATCGCGGTGTTGACGCCGATCACCTCGCCGTCGAGGTTGAACAGCGGACCGCCGGAATTGCCGCGGTTGATGGCGGCGTCGGTCTGGATGTAGTTGTCGTAGGGCCCGGAATTGATGTCGCGGTTGCGCGCCGAGACGATGCCGGCCGTCACCGTGCCGCCGAGCGAGAACGGGTTGCCGATCGCCACCACCCATTCGCCAAGCCGCAGCTTGTCGGAATCGCCGAATTTCACCGCGGTGAGCGGCTTCTCCGGCTTGAACTTCAGCACCGCCAGGTCGGTCTTCTTGTCGCGGCCGATCACCTCGGCGCGGATCTTGGTGCCGTCATTGAGGATGACGTTGATCTCGTCGGCGTCGGCGATGACGTGATTGTTGGTGACGACGATGCCCGCAGTGTCGATGATGAAGCCCGAGCCGAGCGAGTTCACCTTGTGCGGCTGGGCGCCGCCGCCCTTGCCGCGGCGATTCTTGTTGAGCTCGTCGAAGAAATCCTCCAGCCCCGGCGGCAGCTGCGGCATGGCGCCCTGGCCGCCCTGGACGTCGACGGTCTGCGAGGTCGAGATATTGACCACCGCGTCGATTACCTTCTCGGCGACGTCGGCGATGCCCTCGGGCCCGCGCGCCGCCGCCGGCGACGCCATCATGAGGCAGGCCACGCCCGCCCCCACCACGCCGCCGACGATCGCGCGCAGCAGTCCGCGCCTCCCGGTCCGGCCCGGTGCGGGCCTGCGGTCGAGGGGGCGGCGTGAGAATGCATCGCTTGCAGCGGTCATCGGGGTGTCGTCTCCTGACAGGGCGGTCATGTGGGCGCCGGCGCGTTGGTTCTAACATTCGGCTCCCGCCGCGACCAGCGGTGTCGCGAAGCTCAGAACCGAACCAACACTGGCAAACAGATTGCGGCGAAATACAGGCCGGAACTCGCCGGCCGCGGCATCAGCGCCGGACCACCCAGATCACCACCAGACCGAGCAGGGCGGAACCGATCCCGGCGACGCGCAACACCGTGTCCGGTGTCACAATCGCGCTTTGCATCGCCCGCCGCATCCATTCCGGCATCGCCGCGAACAACAGGCCTTCGATAAAGAGCAGGACGCCGATACCGATAAGGAAATCCGAAATCGCAACCGACTTCACGCTCCAACGCCTCCCGTTGATCATCTCATTTTTTTAGGACGCGGGCGCGTCGCCGGCCGGGCCGGCGACGCGATCACGCATTATTGCTGAGGCGTCGCAGCGGCCGCGGCCGGGCCAGGAGCCGGCGCGGAGGTCGCCGCCTTGCCCGACGGCCGGGCGAAGAAGCGGAAGAAGTCGGAATCCGGCCGCAGCAGGAAGCGGGTTTCGGCCGAACGCAGGCCGACTTCATAGGCCGTCATCGAGCGGTAGAAGGCGAAGAAGTCCGGGTCCTTGCTATAGGCCTCGGCGAAGATGCGGTTGCGCTCGCCGTCGCCCTCGCCGCGGGTCTGTTCGGCCTGCGAATTGGCGTCGGCGATGATGACGGTGACCTGGCGATCGGCGTTGGAGCGGATCTCCTGCGCCTTCTGGCCGCCCTGGGCGCGGAATTCGGCGGCCTCGCGCTGCCGTTCGGTCTGCATCCGCTGGTACACCGCCTGGCTGTTCTGCTCCGGCAGATCGGCGCGGCGGATGCGGACATCGACCACCGAGATGCCGTAGCCGTCGGCTTCGCGATCGAGCTGCTGTCGGATCCGTCCCATCAGCGCCTCGCGCTCGTCGCGCACCACCTGGATGAAGGTGACCTCGCCGAGCACGCGGCGCAGCGCCGAATTGAGCAGCGTCGTGAGCTGGATATTGGCGGCCTGGATCGAGCCGACGCGCTGGTAGAACCGCAGCGGATCCTTGATGCGGTAGCGCGCGAAGGCGTCGACGACGAGCCGTTTCTGGTCGGAGGCGATCACTTCCTGCGACGGATTCTCGAGGTCGAGAATACGGTTGTCGATGTCGATCACGGCGTCGGTGAACGGCGCCTTGAAATGCAGGCCCGGCTCGGTGATGACGTCGACCGGCTTGCCGAAGCGCACCACCAGCGCCTGTTCGGTCTGCGGCACCGTGAAGGCCGAGGAGAAGCCGACGATAACGACGGCGATGAGGAGAAGCAGCGCCACCAGTCCTGACACACCGGTTTTCATCGTGCGCTCCCGCTCTGCTGGGTGGGCTGCGCAGCTGGCGCCGCGGCCGTCGGCCGTTTCGGCCAGTCGCCGAGCGGCAGATAGGGCACCACCCCCGATCCCGCCGACGACGCACCGGGATCGATCACCACCTTGTCGGCCGGGCCGAGCACGTGCTCCATGGTTTCGAGATAGATGCGTTCGCGCGTCACGTCCGGCGCCTTCCTGTATTCGTCATAGACCTTGAGGAAGCGCGAGGTCTGGCCCTTGGCCTCGGCGACTGCCTGCTCCTTGTAGCCCTGCGCGTTCTGCAGGATCTGAGAGGCGCGGCCGCGGGCGTCGGGAACGACGCGGTTGGCGTAGGTCTGCGCTTCGTTCTGCAGCCGCTCGAGATCGGCGCGGGCCGCCTGCACGTCGCGGAACGAGTCGATCACCTGGTTGGGGGGATCGACCTTCTGCATCTGCACCTGCTGAATCAGGATGCCGGAATTGTAGCTGTCGAGCGTCTTCTGCATCAGTTCCTGCACCGCCGCCTCGGTGGTGGTGCGGGCGCCGGTCAGGATCGGCTGGATGTTGGATTTGCCGATCACCTCGCGCATGGCGCTTTCCGCCACCGCCTTCACGGTGCCTTCGGGATTCTGGATGTTGAACAGGTAGTCGCCGGCGCCCTTGGGCTTGATCCGCCACAGCACGGTGAAATCGACATCGACGATGTTCTCGTCGCCGGTCAGCATCAGGCTTTCCTCGGGGACGTCGCGGAAGGTGCCGCCGCGGCGGGCCTCGTCGACCCGCATGCCGATGCTAAGCGTCGAGACCCGCAGCGCCTTGGGCAGCAGCACGGTCTCGATCGGATACGGCAGGTGGTAGTTCAGGCCCGGCTGCGCGTCGCGGACATATTTGCCGAACCGCAGCACGACGCCGAGCTCTTCGGACTCGACGCGGTAGAAACCGGAGAGTCCCCAGATCGCGACCGCGGCGACCAGCGCCAGCGCGATGCCGAACGCGCTGAAATGGCCGCCCGGCAGCAGCGCCTGCAGCCGGTCCTGGGCGCGGCGCACGAAATCCTCGAGATCCGGCGGTCGCGGCCCCGACGACTGCGGGCCCGAGCCCCACGGCCCCTTGGGCCCGGAACCCCACGGGCCACCACCCTGATTTTTCCACTGCATCGATTGTCTCCATCGGACCGCGGCCAAGGGCCGCTGGTCAGGGCCTCCGCCGCCGCGCCGGCGTGCGGAACGTGAACGCCGCGTCAGAACGCCTTATAGGGGAGGCTTTCGCCCCTTACAACGCGGCCCACCGCCGGCGATCGGCGGCCATGGTTAACCTTCCCCGGCGGCCGGCGCCTAGTGCGGTGGATTTGACATTCGCTTCAGTATTGCCGCGAGTCCTCCACGCGAATGTCAAATCCAAAACCGCACTAGCATCTTATACTTGCTAGTGTCCCTTTGGTTCTGACATTCGCAAGAGAGCCGGCCGCAAAGTGATGCGAATGTCAGAACCGGGACACTAGCGCCGCCGTATATATGTCACATAAGTGAAATCGCTGCTGTCGGCGGCTGTCGCCGTTTGCCGCAGGCGCGCCACCTCCTGCCACCGCTCCCGGTCGAGCGCGGGCAGGTGGGCGTCGCCGGCCGGCGCGGCATGCACCTCGGTGATTTCGAGGCGGTCGGCACGGTCCATCCATTGCGCGAAGATGTCGGCGCCGCCGATCACGGCGATCTCGGCCGCGCCGCGCCGCAGCGCGTCGCCGCGCGCGATCGCGTAGGCCGCATCCAGCGACGGCGCGACCACCACGCCGGACGCGGTGAAGCCGGGATCGCGCGTCACCACGATGTTGGTGCGGCCGGGCAGCGGCCGGCCGACCGAGGCGAAGGTCTTGCGGCCCATGATCACCGGTTTGTCGAGCGTCAGCGCCCGGAAGCGCTTGAGGTCCGACTTCAGCGTCCACGGCAGCGCGTTGTTGACGCCGATCACGCCGTTGTCCGCCACCGCGACGACGAACACCATGGCCGGCGCGGCGGGCGCGGCCGCGCGCGACGGAGCGCTCACACCGCCACCTCGGCCTTGATGTGGGGGTGCGGGTCGTAGCCCTGCAGCGTGAAATCCTCGAAGCGGAAGCCGAAGATGTCGCGCACCTGCGGGTTGATCGCCATGCGCGGCAGCTGCCGCGGCGCGCGGCTGAGCTGCAGCCGCGCCTGCTCGAGGTGGTTGGAATACAGATGCGCGTCGCCGAAGGTGTGGACGAATTCGCCCGGCTTCAGATCGGTGACCTGCGCGACCATCATGGTGAGCAGCGCATAGGAGGCGATGTTGAACGGCACGCCGAGGAAGACGTCGGCCGAGCGCTGGTAGAGCTGGCACGACAGCCGCCCCCGGGCGACATAGAACTGGAACAGGCAATGGCACGGCGGCAGCGCCATCTTGTCGACGTCGGCGGGGTTCCAGGCGCTGACGATCAGGCGGCGCGAATCCGGAGACTTGCGGATCATCTCGACCACGTTGCTGATCTGGTCGATGACGCGGCCGTCGGGCGCCTGCCACGAGCGCCACTGCCGGCCGTAGACCGGGCCGAGATCGCCGTTCTCGTCGGCCCACTCGTCCCAGATCGTGACCTTGTGGTCCTGCAGGTATTTGACGTTGGTGTCGCCGGCCAGGAACCACAACAGCTCATGCACGATGGACTTCAGGGGCAGCTTCTTGGTGGTCAGCATCGGAAAGCCGGCCGCCAGGTCGAAGCGCATCTGATGGCCGAACACCGACAGCGTGCCGGTGCCGGTGCGGTCGGTTTTCTCGACGCCGTCGGCCAGAATCCGTTCGAGCAGGTCGTGATATTGAAGCATCTGGTGTTTTTCGGGTTTCGGCCGGATTTGGCGCGGCGATTCGGCGCCGGCGACGGGTTGTAACTATACCCGGAAAATGACCGCCGCCGCCGCAAACGACAAGGCCCGCCGGGCCCCGCCGGCGGTTATCACCTTAAACCTTTTGAACCTTTTGACCCCGCCGTGGACAGCGCCGGCCGCCGGTTCCCCCGCCGCTTAGGTCTCCAACTCGACGAACACTTCCTCGCGCTGGCGGCGCAGCACCGGCAGCACCGCGAACACCAGCAGCAGGCCGGCCACCGCCAGCAGCGCCGCCGACAGCGGCCGCGTCACGAACACCGCGGCGTTGCCGCGCGAGATCAGCATGGCGCGGCGCAGGTTCTCTTCCATCGGCTGCCCGAGCACCATGCCGAGCAGCAGCGGCGCCGGCTCGAAATCGTGCTTGACCAGCCAGTAGCCGATCAGGCCGAAGGCCCCGGCGAGCACCACGTCGGTCGACGAATTGTTGATCGAGTAGATGCCGATGGCGCAGAAGATCACGATCGCCGGAAACATCAGCCGGTACGGCACGCGCAACAGCCGCACCCAGATCCCCACCAGCGGCAGGTTGATGACCAGCAGCATCAGGTTGCCGACCCACATCGAGGCGATCATGCCCCAGACCAGCTCCGGCTGCTTCTGCATCACCTGCGGCCCCGGAATGATGCCGTGGATGGTCATGGCGCCGACCATCAGCGCCATCACCGCATTGGGCGGAATACCGAGTGTGAGCAGCGGAATGAAGGAGGTCTGCGCCGCGGCGTTGTTGGCGCTTTCCGGCGCGGCGACGCCTTCGATGGCGCCGCGGCCGAACCGCGAGGGATCGCGGGCGATGCGCTTTTCCAGGGTGTAGGCCGCGAACGAGGCGATCACCGCGCCGCCGCCGGGCAGGATGCCGAGGATCGAGCCGAGTAGCGTGCCGCGCAGGATCGCCGGGGTCGCCTCGATCAGGTCCTTGCGCGTCGGCATCAGGCCGGTGATGTGCCCCTGCACCAGGCTGCGGTCGTGCTCGGCGCCGTGATCGAGATTGCGGATGATCTCGGCGAAGCCGAACACGCCCATCGCCACCACCGGGAAGCCGATGCCGTCGGCGAGCTCGGGAATGTCGAAGGCCATGCGCGACACGCCGGTTTCCAGGTCGGAGCCGACCATCGACAACAACAGGCCGAGCACGACCACGGCGATCGCTTTCAGCACCGACCCCTTGGCGAGCACCACGGCGAAGATCAGGCCGAGCACCATCAGCGAGAAATATTCGGCCGGACCGAACGCCAGCGCCAGCGTGGTCAGCGGCGCGCCGAGCAGCGCGATCAGCACCGTGGCGATGCAGCCGGCCACGAACGAGCCGATCGCGGCGATGGCGAGCGCGGGACCGGCGCGGCCCTGCTTGGCCATCTGGAAACCGTCCAGCGTGGTGACGACCGAGGTCGCTTCGCCCGGAATGTTGACCAGGATCGAGGTGGTCGAGCCGCCATATTGCGCGCCGTAATAGATGCCCGCCAGCATGATCAGCGCGCCGACCGGCGGCAGGCCGAAGGTGATCGGCAGCAGCATGGCGACGGTGGCGATGGTGCCGATCCCCGGCAGCACGCCGACCAGCGTGCCGACCAGCGCGCCGATCAGGCACAACAGGATGTTGGCGGGGACCGGAAGCGTGATGCCGCCGAGCCAGGACGGCGTCCACGGCACCACCTGGAACACGGTGTGAAAGCCGAGCGCCAGATTGGCGAACAGATCAGCCATCGCCCGGCCTTACTGCACGAACTGCGGCAGCATCTGGAACGGCAGCCCCAGCACATAGGGAAACAGCCCGGCGCAGGCCAGCGTGAGCAGCACGCCGACCACGATCGCCTCGGGCCATCGCGTCTCCGGCGACCCCATGGCGGCGACCAGGAAGGTGAGGATGCCGGTCAGGATCAGTCCGAGCGGCCGGATCGCCACCGCGAACAGCACGATGGCGACGGTGACGAAGAACGGCCCCCGCACGCCGTAGCGCTGCAATGCCGCCCCTCGCGTGAGGAAGCCGCTCAGCGCGATCGCGGCGCCGAGCACGAGCAGCAGGCCGGCGAACAACCGCGGCGCGGTGCCGGGACCGAACGAGAAGCCGCGCATGCCGCCGAGGTCGCGCGACGCCCAGAACGCGAGGGCGGCGACCGCCATCAGCACCAGCCCGCCGACCACGTCCTGCGGCCCGCGGATGTTGGCCAACGGGCCGGCATCATCGGGCCGCCGGCCCAATTCCTCGCTCATCGACGCTCCCCGCGTGCCATGACCGGTCATGGCGCCGCGCCACGCCCGCAACCACTGTGGTGGATTGACATTCGCCCTGCAAAACATCGCGACCGGGGTTTGTCAAACCGGGCTTGAAACCGGCTTGGGCGGCGTCGGCAAGCGGTCCCGAGCGATGAAATCCGGTGCAATCCGGCGGCGCCGGTGCCGGCGATGCGCCGCTTTGGCCGGGCGCAGGCGGCATTCGGACCCCGGCCCCTTTGCGCCGCCGCCCATTGCTGCCTATATTGGGGATGCCGGTTCGCCGGCTATGGAAATAAATGGCCGCCGCAATAAACCATTCGGACCCGGGGGCAGCACCCGGCGCCTCCACCAAAGCCCGTACGCCTCGCGCGGCGGGTTTCGGCGGGGGCGAAACAGGATCGACGAGGGCGTAAATGGCGTGTTTTTTCCCGGTATGGTTCCGCCGTTATCGGGCTATGCAATAGTTGCAAACGACAACTATGCTCCGGTTGCTCAGGCTGCGTAACGCAGTTTGAAAGACCATCTTGAAGTCCTGGCGGGTTAAGCTCCGTCAGGCGGGGTTCGGAGGCACCTGGCAACAGAAGCCTCCACTTTCATTTTTGGGACATGGTCGTCGGTTTTCGCAGATCGCCGGGCCTTTGCCCGGTTGAAAACCGGTCCAGGGCGCTGTCATGGAGGCCCTTTTTCCGGCTATACGGGCATGGTTGGGCCGGAACGGCCGCCACGTCGCTCTTGCCGAAGCAGGCGTGACCTGATTGATCTTTGCTGAACAGACGATTGCGCCCCAAGAACAACCGGACCGACCGATGCCGACCGATCACATTCGCTATGACGTCCTGACGCGCGACGCGCTGCGCGGGGTGCTGCGACAGGTGCTGGCCGACGCCGCCAGCAACGGCTTGCCGGGCGACCATCATTTCTACATCACCTTTCTGTCCAGGGCCGACGGGGTGAAGCTGTCGCCGCGGCTCCTGGCCCAGTATCCCGAAGAAATGACGATCATCCTGCAGCACCAGTTCTGGGACCTGGTGGTGACCGAGGACCATTTCGAAGTCGGGCTGTCGTTCGGCGGCACGCCCGAGCGGCTGGTGGTGCCGTTCAGCTCCATCAAGGGCTTCTTCGATCCGTCGGTGCAGTTCGGCCTACAGTTCGAGTCGCCCGAGGCGGAGCCGGCGCAGGGCGAGGCCCCGGCGGAGCCGGCTCGCGCCGCCGAGCCGGTCGAGGTGGCGCAGGACGGCGGCACCGACGACGAGCCGCCGAAGCCCACCGAGGGCGCCGAAGTGGTGAGGCTGGACCGGTTCCGCAAGAAATAGCGGCGCGGACCGCCTCGTCTCCCATCATTACTTGTCTTATCTTTTCTTACCTCTGCTGAGGCCCGGCCGCGCCGGCCGGAACCGATTCGCGCGCCTGGATGCGCTGCGGTGTTTGCAGCCGCGGCGCAGCGAGGTTGCGGAACCGGCGATCTTAACCCACGGACAGGACCCTCGATGGCCAGCATGACAGGCGACCCCCGGCAGCCCGCTCAAAGCGGCGAAGCCACCCGCACCGAGACCGACACCTTCGGCCCGATCGAGGTCGCCGCCGACCGGCTGTGGGGCGCCCAGACCGAACGGTCGCGGCAGAATTTCCGCATCGGCCAGGAACGCATGCCGTTGCCGATCATCCACGCGCTGGCGCTGGTCAAGCTCGCGGCGGCGCAGACCAACCACGATCTTGGCCTGTTGGACGAGAGGCGCGCGGGCGCCATCGGCGACGCGGCGCGCGAGGTCATCGACGGCAGGCTCGACGCGCATTTCCCGCTGGTGGTCTGGCAGACCGGCTCGGGCACCCAGACCAACATGAACGTCAACGAAGTGATCGCCAACCGCGCCAACGAGCTGCTCGGCGGCACGCGCGGCACCAAGTCTCCGGTGCATCCAAACGATCACGTCAACATGAGCCAGTCGTCCAACGACAGCTTTCCCACCGCGATGCACATCGCCGCGGTCGGGCGCATCACGGCCGACCTGCTGCCGGCGCTGGAGATCCTGCACGGCGCGCTCGCGACCAAGGAGAGCGAGTTCGCCGCCATCGTCAAGATCGGCCGCACCCACACCCAGGACGCCACGCCGCTGACGCTGGGCCAGGAGTTTTCGGGCTATGCCGCCCAGGTCGCGAGCGCGGCAATGCGGATCCGCGCCGCGTCGCAGGAACTCTACGCCCTGGCGCAGGGCGGCACCGCGGTGGGAACCGGCCTGAACGCCCCCCCGCGCTTCGCCGAAGAATTTGCGCGCCGGGTCGCGGCCGTCACCGCCCTTCCCTTCGTCACCGCGCCCAACAAGTTCGAGGCGCTGGCGGGGAACGACGCCATCGTCGCGGTGCATGGCGCGGTCACCGCGGCGGCCACCGCCCTGTTCAAGATCGCCAACGACATCCGCCTGCTCGGCTCCGGCCCGCGCTCGGGCCTCGGCGAGCTGATTTTGCCGGAAAACGAGCCCGGTTCCTCGATCATGCCCGGCAAGGTCAATCCGACCCAGTGCGAGGCCATGACCATGGTCTGCTGCCAGGTGTTCGGCAATCAGACCACCATTTCCGTGGCCGGCAGCCAGGGCCATTTCGAGCTCAATGTATACAAGCCGGTCCTGGCCTACGCCCTGCTGCAGTCGATCGGGCTCTTGGCCGATGCGGCGCGCTCATTTACCGAGCACTGCGTCGCCGGGATCCGGGCAAATGAAAAGCGAATTCACGAATTATTGGGTCAATCTTTGATGCTGATCACGTCTTTGGCCCCGAAGATCGGTTACGAAAATGCCGCCAAGGTCGCCAAGGCGGCGCACGTCAATGGAACGACGCTGCGCGAGGAGGCGGTGCGGCTCGGTCTGGTCACGGCGGCGGAGTTCGACGCCGCGGTCCGGCCGGAGAAAATGACGCAACCCGGGTGATGGACCTCGGGAACGGGCGTCGTGACACGCGAATGTGCTCGCGCCGCAACCTCAGGTGATGCGAAAGCACTATGGGTCGGGAACCAAATTGGTTGCAATGTGCTGAGTATGACGTGCTTAATCTAAATTGATGCGAGCTGCACCGACTGAGAGGCAATGACCGTGACATGCCGAGGCGCTGTGGGGGAGGCAAGCATGGGTGAGATCGTCAATCTGAATCGGGTCCGGAAGCGCGTCGCGCGTGAACAGGCCACGGCCGAGGCCGAGGTCAATCGCGCGAAGTTCGGGCGTAGCAAGGCAGAACGGAAGGGCGAGGAAGAGCTCGCCCGCCGCGCTGAAACCGTGTTGGAGCAACATCGTATCGAACGCGAGGACAAGCCATGAAATCACCGGTCGTCAAGCGCTCGATCGTCGTCGCCGGCCACAAGACCAGCGTAAGCCTCGAAGAGGCGTTCTGGAACGGAATGAAGGAAATTTCCGGCGAACGCAACTTGACGTTGTCTGAGCTGGTCGGCGAGATCGACGGGCACCGACAGCAGGGCAACCTGTCGTCGGCCATTCGTTTGTTCGTGCTTGATCACTTCCGCAAGCGCGCGGTGCCGCCAATGAAGGCGGTGGCGGGCACGGAGGCTGTGGCACTTTCGGACGCGAACTGAGACCGCGCGCGGCGGATCAATCGCCCCTGCTGGAGCGGGGCGTACGAATCACGTCCGAGCGACACCGGCCGCGTGGCGGCCTGTGCCCCGCGAGCCGGGGTTTTGCCCGACACGTATCGCGAATATCAGCGCGTCACGCAAACGTGATGATCGCTGCGCCGCGCCAGGCAAGCCGCCCGCGCACGTCAGGATGCTTGACCCAACGACCGCACCGCCTGCTCGACGCTCTGGGTCAGATGGTCCGGGCCCAGCAGTGCCGCGATGCCGAAACGCGCCACCGCCGCCTGGGCGCGCACCGATTCGAGGCGCGCAATGGCGACGTCGACGCCCTCCCTGCGACAGCTTGCGATGACGTCGCGCAGCACCTGTGCCGCGGTGAAGTCGATCTCGACGATGCCGGTGGCTTCGATCACCAGCAGCCGCGGCTTCTCCGCGGGGCCCTGCAGCAGCGCGAGGGTGTCGCGGCGGAAGTCATCGGCGTTGAGAAACGACAGCGGCGCCTGGAACCCGACCACCAGCA
This sequence comes from Xanthobacteraceae bacterium, assembly GCA_052326245.1. Taxonomy (GTDB): domain Bacteria; phylum Pseudomonadota; class Alphaproteobacteria; order Rhizobiales; family Xanthobacteraceae; genus Bradyrhizobium_A. The sequence continues at coordinate 13,209 of JBKQQE010000193.1, forward strand.
CCTTGCCGTCCTGCTCGCCGGACAGATGCGGGCTCGCCGGCCACCAGATCGTGGTGCCGGGGACCCGCTCGTAGACCACGACGCGGGCCCGCGTCACGGTCCAGATGCCGTGCAGCAGCGACAGCACGATGCCGAGCGCCACGCCCTGCTCGATCGGCAGCACGATGATGGTCGCGGCGGTCGCGACGATCAGCAGGAACTCGCCGAACGACTGCCTGAAGACCTCGGCGATCTGGCGAAAGCGCACGATGCGCTGCGCCACGAACAACAGAACGCCGCCGAGCGCCGCCTGCGGCACCTCCCGCAGCAATGCCGCGCCGAACAGCAGCAGCGCCAGCACGATCGCCGCGGCCACCAGCCCGGCGATCTGCGACCGCCCGCCGGTTTCCGACACGATCGCGGTTCGCGGCGGGCTGGCATTGACCGGAAAGGCGCCGAACAGCGCCGCCAGCAGGCTGCCGGCGCCGACGCCGATGAAATCGCGGTTGACGTCGGGCGAGGCCTGCGGGTCGGAGGGAAACGAACGCGTCGTCGCCGCGGTCTGCACCATGGTCACGACCGCGACGATCAGCGCCAGCGGCACCAGATGCAGCGCCTGAAACAGGTCGACTGCGGGCAGCACCAGCGCCGGCCTGGCGATGGTGAGCCGTCCGATCACCGCGACTCCGCGCGCTTCGAGCCCCAGCAGCGCCACCGCGGCGCTGGCGGCGACGAGCCCGATCAGGGCGCCGGGAATGCGGGCGTCCAACCACTCCGAAACCATGATGATCGCGAACACGCCGATCCCGAGCGCGAGCGCATAGGGATTGGTGGCACCCAGATGCACGACGATGGCGTAGAGTCGCTGCAGCATTGCCCCGTCCGGCGCCGGCAGCCCGAGAATTTCCGGCAGCTGCGAGATCAGGATGTGGGCCGCGATGCCGGCCAGAAAGCCGGTGGTGACCGGCACCGACAGCAGGTCGGCGATCCAGCCGAGCCGGAACAGCCCGCCCAGCACCATCACGACACCCACCATCAGCGCCAGCTCGACCGCGGCCGCGGCGAGATCCGGCGCCCCGGCGATGCCAAGCGCCGCGAGCCCGCCGGCAAAGATCGGCGTGATGGTGGAGTCCGCGCCGCAGGACAGAAAGCGGCTGCCGCCGAAGGCGGCGAAGGCCAGCGCGCCCGCGACGAAAGCGAAGAAGCCGACCTCGGGCGGAAAGCCGCCGAGCCGGGCGGTCGCCATCTGCTCGGGGATCGCGATGGCCGCGAGCGTCAGCCCCGCCACCACGTCGTGGCTGACAAAACCAAATCGATAGCCCTGAAGCGAGGCAAACAGCGGCCAGGACCGCGCCGCGGTCGCCTTCCGCGGCGAGGCTGCGGCGCCGCCGCCGCGATCGGTCGTGCTCATGGGGTCACGCCGTGCGGACCGGCCGGCCCTCGATCGGGTAGGCCGGATCGTTGAAGCCCGGCGTCGACGGATGGCCGCTGGCGACCAGCCGATCGATCAGCGCCTCGTCCTCGGCGGTGAAGCGATAGTCGAGCGCCTTGGCGTAGTCGTTCCATTGTTCCTCCGTGCGCGGCCCGGCGATCACCGCATCGACCAGGCGGTTGTTGAGAACCCAGGCGACCGCAAACTGACCGGCGGTGACGCCGCGCGCCTCGGCATGGGCGCGGATGGTCTGGGCGAGTTGCAGCGATTCGGCGCGCCATTCGGTCTGCATGATCCGGCTGTCGTTGCGGCCGGCGCGGGTGCCCTGCTCGGGACGGCTGCCGGGGGCGTATTTTCCCGTCAGCACGCCGCGCGCGAGCGGCGAATAGGGCACGACGCCGAGCCCGTAATAGCCGCAGGCCGGCAGCACCTCGACCTCGGGCATCCGGTTCATCGCGTTGTAGTAGGGCTGGCACACCACCGGCCGGTCGATGCCGAGGCGGTCGCACAGCGCGCAGATTTCCGCGATGCGCCAGGCGCGATGATTGGACAGCCCGAAATAGCGCACCTTGCCCTGCCGGATCAGGTCGGCCATGGCGCGAACGGTCTCGGCCAGCGGCGTCGCGTGATCCTCGCGGTGCAGGTAGTGGATGTCGATATAGTCGGTACCGAGCCGCTTCAGGCTCTCGTCCGCGGCCTGCATCAGCCATTTGCGCGACAGCCCGCGGCGGTTGACGCCCTCCCCGATCTGGTTCGCCGCCTTGGTGGCGAGCACCCAGTGATGCCGGTCGGAGGCGATGGCGCGGCCGACGATGGTCTCCGATTTGCCCTGCGAATAGGCGTCCGCGGTGTCGATGAAATTGACGCCGGCGGCCTTGGCGCTGTCGACGATGCGCGCGGACGTCACCTCGTCGGTCATGTCGCCGAACATCATGGTGCCGAGGCACAGCGGCGAGACCTTGAGGCCCGAGCGGCCGAGATTGCGGTGGTCCATCTGTCCTCCCATGAGGTGCGGCGGGTTGTGAGGTTGCCCGCCACGACGTGCGTCCGGCGCAGCCTGGTGTGGTGGAACGAACGTTAGAACCGGGACACTAGGGATCAAGGCCGGCGTGGTCCAGTATGGTCGACCGGGACTGAACTTTCCGCGGCGCGGCAGGTTGGTGGGGTTCATCGACGCGCGCGCGGCGCGTAAGAGGATGGATCGCCCGGGAGATCCGATTCGGCGCCATGTTTCTCATGTTTGTCATGCCCCACAGTTTTGCGACGACCGCGCCGCCATGATCGAGCCCGCCCTGCCGTCCATGGCCGCGACGCCGACGCTGGCCATAACCTGCGGCATCGCCGCGCTAGCCACCTTCGGCGTGATCGTCCGGCCATGGAAGGTCCCCGAATTCGTCTGGGCCCTCATTGGCGCGGCAGCGCTCGTGCTGTTGGACCTGCTGCCCTGGCGCGCGGCGCTCGCAGCCGTCGGCAAGGGGCTCGACGTCTATCTCTTCCTCGTCGGCATGATGCTGCTCTCCGAGGTGGCCCGCGAGGAGGGGCTGTTCGACTGGCTGGCGGCGCAGGCGGTGCGGCATGCGCGCGGCTCGGCCAGCCGCCTGTTCCTGATCGTCTACGGCGTCGGCACCCTCGTCACCGTATTGATGTCCAACGACGCCACCGCGGTGGTGCTGACGCCCGCGGTCTATGCGGCGACGGTCGCCGCCCGGGTCGAACCGCTGCCCTACCTGCTGGTCTGCGCCTTCATCGCCAATGCCGCGAGCTTCGTGCTGCCGATCTCCAATCCCGCCAACCTGGTGGTGTTCGGCGCGCGCATGCCGCCGCTCGACGACTGGCTGTGGCAGTTCACGCTGCCGTCGCTGCTGGCGATCGTCGCCACCTATCTGGCGCTGCGGCTGACCCAGCGCCGCGCGCTCTCCGGCAGCGTGGCGACGCAGAGCCCGGTGCCGTCGCTCGGCCGCGGCGGCCGTCTCGCGGGCTGCGGCATCGCCCTGACCGCCGCGGTGCTGATCGGCGCTTCGGCGTCCGGCCACGACCTCGGCCTGCCGACTTTCGTGGCCGGCGCCGGCGTCGCCGTCGCCGTGCTGATTGCCGCGCGCCGCTCGCCGCGGCGAATCCTCCAAGGCGTCGCCTGGTCCGTGCTGCCGCTGGTCGCGGGACTCTTCGTCCTGGTCGAGGGGCTGAACCGGACGGGCGTGGTGCCGGCGCTGGCGCGGGTGCTCGGCGCCGCCGCGGCGGCGGCGCCGGCGGCAACGTCGTGGGCCGCCGGCCTCGGCGTGGCGGTCGGCTCGAACCTCATCAACAACCTGCCGATGGGTCTGATCGCGGCGACCGCCAACGAGGCGGTGCAGGCGCCGGCGCGGGTCACGCGCGCGATCCTGATCGGCGTCGACCTCGGGCCCAATCTGTCGGTGACCGGCTCGCTGGCCACCATCCTGTGGCTGATTGCGCTGCGGCGCGAGGACGAACACGTCTCGGCGGCGCGCTTTCTCGGGCTCGGCTGCGTGGTGATGCCGCCCGCCCTGATCCTGGCGTTGCTCGCCGCGATGATCGGGGGATAGTCGCCGCCTCGTCGTCAGCTGCGCGCGCGGGCGGCGACACTGATCCGCCCACGCGCCTTCTGCAGCGTTTCGGACGGCAGTTCGCCGAACTTGCGGCGATAGTCCCGGGCGAAATGGCCCATGTTGTTGAAGCCGCAGCGCAGCGCCTCGGACGAGACGCTGGTGGTGCCGATCGGATTCTGCAGTCCCTTCTGCGCCTCCTGAAGCCGCAGCGTCTTCATGAAATCCAGCGGCGTCGATCCGTGCGCCTGCTTGAAGTAACGGAAAATGCTGCGCGCGCCGACATTGGCGATTGCCGCGAGCCGCTCGATGGTCAGCGGCTCGTTCCAGTGGTCCCTCAGGTAATCCTCGAGGTGCCGCATCTGCGGCCGCGAGGGCAGCACGGCGTCGCGCGCCGCATGCTCGACGAGATCGACATGTTGGCTGTAGAGAAAGCGGGTCACGATCATGTCCTGCATTTCGGCTAGCGCCAGCGGCGACGACCCCCGGCCGGCGAGTTCCAGTTCACGGATCACAAATTCGATGGCGCGGCGCATCGCCAGTGTCGCGGGCGCGCTGGTCCCCGTTTGCCAGGTCAGCAAGGCTCCGCTGCGCGGCTTGCCCCACAGCGCCGAAAACGCCCGATCCAGCCGGCCCTCGTCGATCCAGATGATCACCTGGCGGAAGTCGGCCGAATAGTCGAAATCGACGGGCACGCCGGATGGAATAACCGACGACCAGTTCTCCGCGTCGATATCGGCGCGCACGGGACCGGCCGTGGTACGGCCGCTGCCGCTCAGGCAGATCTGCTGGCGGACAAAGCCCGCTTCTGGAAACTTCAGGCGGACGCCCGCGGTATATTCACAAAAACACAGCGCGACATCGCCAAGCGAGGCGAAGTTGGAGCGCGCTTGAAAGCCGCCTGCCCGGTCCGTCAACTCGAACCCCGACGCTCCAAACTTGTCCAGCACGGCATGGCGTGCCGCCTCGACGTCATGCGTGTGCATGACCTCGAAGCCCTTCAGCGGTTCGGATGCGTTCATGTCTGGCCGTCTGTTCATTTATGATCAAGGACGCACGCGGCGGCACGCAACAGATCGATTCACACCGGCGCTCATTTCGCCGTAGCTTAGTAAAATAACCGACAATAGCCGAGTTGCAGTTTCTGAGCGGCGCCGGCGGGATTTGAGCGATCAGCCATATTGCGTTTGCGACTTAATCGCAGCACGACCGGATCGGCTTCACGATTCAACCGCGGCGCCCAGCACCTTGCCGGTGGCGCGACTGACGAAATGCAGCCGCGTGCACGCGAGGCATGTCACCGCCTCGTATGCATGTGTCTGATCTTCGTTGGCACTGGTCGGCAGAGGGGTCTGAACCTGCAGCCCTGTCGACGGGCACTTGAACACGATCAATTTTCGCATGAGGTAATTTTGCCAGCATTGGGCAGCTGGAATTTGATCTGGCTCAACACAGTCCGCAAACGCGGCCTGCGAAACGTTCGCAACCGGATGGCAGCGCCAGAACCCGCACCATTCCGCAACCATGAAGGGCGGCAGGATCGGCGCTGCCCGTGTCGTGATCGGGCCATCTCGGGTGCCGGAGAAACTGCGGCGAATTCACCCCCGGGATAGCCTTGCGGATTCTCCTGCGCCGCCGCGGCCGTCGAACCGCGGCGCGTCGCCGAGGCGGCAACACGGACCGGCCACAGCGGATCGGCGGTTCAGAACACGCTCGCCATCTCCCTGGCGCCGGCGGCGTCCTGCGCGCTGTCCATCCGCGCGTTCATCACTGCGAACAGGCGGGCCACCGTGTTGTGGCGGATCGCCACCGGGTTGCGCTCGTAGCCGCCGCGCTGGAAGAAATTCGACGTCGGCACCTGCTCGCGCAGCGCGGCCGGCATCGTCACCATGTCGAGACCAGTGCCGTCGCCGGTCAGGTTCATCATTTCGAGTTCGGCGGCGGTGAGCTGGCGGGTGAACCCCTTGTCGCGCGCGAAGACGACCGAGGTCAGAAGCTTGTGGGTCTGCAGCAGTGGGCCGACGTCGATATCGAGCACCATGGCGTGGACGCCCCAGCCCTGCTCGGTGTTGGCGATCTTCTCATGCTGATTCCACTCGTCGGGAACCGACCGGCACAGCGCGATCATCCGCTTCAGCACCGCGATCTTGTGGTCCATCGCCTTGCGCGCGGGGCCGGCGAGCGCGCGCGCCTTCTCGCTCAGCACCCTGACGAAATGCTCGCCCTTCTCGGCGAGCAGTTCGACGGTGTTGGTGGTGAGCAGCTGGTTGTAGCCGATCGCCGTCGAGATGGCGTGGGCGTCGGGACGGCCGGATGCGAAGCCGGATTGCATCGTGTAGGCGCCGTTGCCGCCGGTCTCGAAGGCGAAGACGCGGATAATCTGGTCCCTGGTCAGGCCCTCGGCGGTCGCGGCCCTGACATAGGCGCGCTTGAATTCGGCATCGTTCGCCGGCCGCTGCGGCACGAATTCGAAGTGCGCTCTGGCGGCGCTGAGGAAGTCCGCCAGCACCGGAATGTATTTCGCCGGCCGCGCGGGCTTTTCCGGCTCCGGCTCGGGCTCCGGATTGACCGGCCGCTTCGGCCCGTCATAGACCGGGGGCTGGGTGAGGACGTAGTCGTCGGCGGTCAGCGCCACTTGGTCTCTGCGCTTGGCGTTCCGCGCCCTGCGCTTTTCCGAGATCAGGCTCCAATACGCCGAGGCCTCGGCTTCGAACGCGTCCCGCGCTTCCTCGTATTCCGCCAGCCGCCGCTTGTATTCGGCGACCGCGGGCGAGGTGAAGAACTGCGCCCGCAGCAAGGGCGCGGCGCCCGAGCCGACCGATCGCTCGGCGGCGGGAAACGCGCCTGACGGCGCCACCCGCATCAGCGCCGCGGCGCAGAGACCGCCGCACAGCACGGCGGCGGTCGCGACGCCGCGATAACGGATCCGGCGATTGCAGGTGAAATGATTCGGCATCGCCGAATCATAGCGGATTCTTTGTGGCGCGGTCGCGCCCAAGCCGCTCTGGCGCCGCCGGCGCGTGGCCGGCCACGCGCCCGGACGGGCCGGTCAGCCGGCGGCCGACGCCAGGTGGCGGAACATGTGCTTGCGCGCCTCCTCGTCCATCTCGGCCTTGAACGCGAACCTCTCCTTCAACGCCACCGCCCGCGCGGCCGCCGGACGCGCGCTGATTTCATCCACCAGGCGCTTGAGATGCGGCAGCGTCGCGAAGGCGTCGTCGCCGAGCACGAACGGCACCATCCGCCCCCAGCCCCAGACATCGATATCGACGATGGTGAAGACGTCGCCCAGCATGTAGCGCCGGCTGGCGAGCCGGTCGTTCAGGATCTCGAAATGCCGGCGGGCCTCGAACGCGTAGCGTTTCTGCGCATAGGGAACCTGCTCGGGCGCGAAATGGCGGAAGTGCACCGCCTGCCCGGAAAAAGGCCCGACGCCGGTGGCGACGAACATCAGCCATGACAGCAGTTCGGCGCGGCTCGCCGCCCCCGCCGGGGGCAGCAACTTGCCGGTCTTCTCCGCCAGGTAGAGCAGGATGGCGTTGCTGTCGAACACCGTGACGTCGCCGTCGACGATGGCCGGAACCTTGGCGTTCGGATTGATCGCCAGGTATTCGGGATTGAACTGGTCGCCCTTGCGGGTGTCGACCGCGATCGGCTCGTAGGGCAAGCCGGCTTCTTCGAGGAACAGTGCCACCTTGGTCGGATTCGGCGAGCCGTTGAAATAGAACTTCAGCATGGGTTGACCTCTGCGAGCGGGAAAAACCGGCGAGCGCCGGATGGAAGTGGAGTGGATTTGGCATTCGCTTCGCGTGCGCGCGGCCCGGTGGTAGCGAATGTCAAATCCAAAACTCCACTAGAAACTTATACTTGCTGGTGGTCCATCGGTTCTAACATTCGCAAGAGAGCAAGCTACGACGGGATGCGAATGTTAGAACCGGACCACTAGCGTGTCGGCGCGGCATTGTTACCGCGCCCGATCGAGCGTCAACCCTGCCGGCGTAGAAATGCCGTGATCGACACCCTGTCCCAGATCCCGGCGGCGAAGAACGGATCGGCGTGGTGAAACCGTTCGACCTCGGCCCGGCCCGGTGCCTCCACCAGGAACAGGCTCCCGATCATGTCCTTGCCGTCGTCGGCGACGAGCGGGCCGGACATCACGATGGTCACGCCGAAGCGGCTGGTGTCGGACAGGAACGCCTTGTGGGCATCGTAGTTCGCCAGCCGCGCCGGCGCGGCGCCGGCGCGGTCGAGGGCATGGATGGCAAACAGCATAGGGATCTCCGGTCACGTCGCGTTCACGGCGCGGTGACGGGGGCTTCGCCTGCCCAGGCGCGGGCCAGCAGATCACGGATCGCGCCGCGTTCGAGCGGGCGCGGATTCCAGTAGGCATTGGTGACGGCGAGATCGGCGGCCTTGTCGATGCCGTGCTGCGGCATGCCGATGTCCCTGAGCGCCAGCCGGGCGTTCAGCGCGCGCGCCAGATCATACAGTCCCTGCGCGGCATCGGCGGCGCCCAGCGCCCGGGCGATCCGCGCCGCCGCCTCGGGCACGGCGGGCGCATTGTAGGCCATCGCATGCGGCAGCACGATGGTGTGGGTCTCCGCATGCGGCAGGTCGAAGGTTCCGCCGAGCGTGTGGCAGAGCTTGTGGTGCAGCGCCATGCCGACCGCGCCGAGACAGCTGCCGCACAGCCAGGCGCCGTAGAGCGCGCCCGCACGCGCCTCGCGATCGCGCGGCGCCGCCATGATCCGGGGCAATGCCTGCGCCAGCGCGCGAATGCCTTCCTCGGCCATCAGCGACACGATCGGATTTTTGTCGCGGGCGTAGAGCGCCTCCACCGCATGCGCAATCGCGTTCATGCCGGAGGTCGCGGTCATGCCCGGGGGCAGCGACAGCGTCAGGTCGACGTCGTAGAGCACGGTCTCCGGCAGGATCTTCGGGCTCGATTGCGTGGTCTTCAGGCCGCCGCGGGTCTCGCCGAGGATCGGCGTCATTTCCGACCCGGCATAGCTGGTCGGCACCACCACTTGCGGCAGATCGGTGCGCAGCGCGATCGCCTTGCCGAGCCCGGTGGTCGAACCGCCGCCGACGGCGACGACGCCATCGGCCCGCAGCGCGCTGACCTGCGCCATCGCCTGCTCGGTGACGTCGACCGGCGTGTGCATGGTCGCGCCGGAGAACAGCCCGGCGGCGCGGGCGCCGATCAGCGCGACGATCTCGCGACCCTGCGCCTCCTGCGGCGGGGTGGTGAGAACCAGCGCCCGCGAGATCGAGAGACGCTCGAGCTCGGCGGGCAGCTCGGCCAGCGTTCCGGCGCCGAACACGACCCGCGCCGGCGCCGTCTGATAGACAAACCTGTCCATCGCCCACTCCTTGCTTGGCGCGGCTCGCGCGCGATGACCGGATGCCGCCGACGCAGATGCGCCGGCGGCACGATCATGTTTCGGTCCGCACTCTAGGAGGCATTGCCCGGGCCTGACAATTCGAATTGCAGTGGCGCTCGGGCGAGATCACGGGCGCTGAGCGGGAGCCTGCAGGGCAAGTGCGAATATTTTCCGGCGGTGGTGCAAGACCGCGACGCAAGGGGGTGGAACACAGGCAACATGGCCGTCCCTCAGCTCAGGTCCTCGAGCAGGCGTGCGATCACCTGCCGATCGGATTCGCTCAGCGCCGCCTGCGGCGGCACCGGATCGCCGACGTCGTAACCCTGGATAGCGAGGCCCGCCTTGATGCAGGCGGCCAGATTGAAGCGCGCGAACGCCTCGTTCAGCCGCCACAGCCGGCGCTGCAGCGCCATCGCCTGGTCCCAGCGGCCGGCCCTGCACAGGTCGTACAGCGCGACGCTCTGGCGCGGCACCAGGCAGGCCGGGCCGGCCATCCAGCCGACCCCGCCGATCAGCATCACCGCGGCGGGGATATGGGCGGAGGCGGCGAACACGCGCAGGTCGTCGCCGCAGCGGTTGATGATCGACAACAGCCGGCCGGTGTTGGTCGAGGCGTCCTTGATGTAGCCGATCCGCGGATGGCGGCCGAGCCGGGCGATGACGTCGAGCGTCAGGTCGGAGCGCTGGAACTGCGGATTGGTGTAGAGCACGACCGGCAGCTCGACGGCGTCGGCGATGGCGCGGAAATACGCCTCGACCTGGGCATCGCCGACCGGGAAATAGGCCTCCAGGATCGCGAGGATGCCGTCGGCGCCGCAGCGCGCGCAGGCCTTCGCCTGCGCCACCGCATCCGCGGTCGAGGTCGATGCCACGCCGGCGATCACGGGCACGCGCCCCGCCGACGCCTCGATCGTGGTCTCGACCACGGCGAGGCGCTGCGCGGCGTCGAGATAGGCGAACTCGCCGGTCGACCCCAGCGCGGTCAGGCCGTGCACGCCCGCCTTGATCAGGTCGTCGCAGAGCCGGCCGAGCACGTCGCGGCGGATGACGCCTTCGGCATCGACCGGCGAGACCAGGTAGGGAAAGACGCCGTGAAACTGCGCTGCCATCGTGTCGTCCTTGCGGGTGCGTGGGTCTGCCGGCGCCCGCTGCACCGGCGCACGCTCAGCCACTGTTGCGCAGGCCCGCCGAGATGCCGTTGATGGTGAGCTGCAGCCCGCGCAGCACCTGCTCGTCGGTGGTGCGGACGCGGTGCGCCTTCAACAGTTCGACCTGCAGGTGGTTGAGCGGGTCGAGATAGGGGAAGCGGTTGCGGATCGAGCGCTCCAGCAGCGGATTGCCCTGCAGCAACCGGTCATACCCCATGATTTCCAGCAGCGCGCGGATCGAGGTCTGCCACTCGCCGCGGATGCGCTGGAAGATCCGCTCGCGCAGCGCCTGGTCGGCGACCAGTTCGGCATAGCGCGAGGCGATCGCGATGCTGCTCTTCGACAGCACCATGTCCATGTTGGACAGCAGCGTGCGGAAGAACGGCCATTCGCGGTAGAGCTCCTGCAGGAAGCCAAGCCCCTGCTCGGGATGGCGCGCGATCCAGGTCTCCACGGCGACGCCGAAGCCGTACCAGCCCGGCAGCATCAGCCGGCACTGCGCCCAGCTGAACACCCAGGGAATCGCCCGCAGGTCCCGGATCGCGCGCGTCTTCTTGCGCGACGCCGGCCGGCTGCCGATGTTCAGCGTCGCGATTTCCGAGATCACCGTCGACTGCCAGAAGTAGTCCTCGAAGCCCTCGGTATCGTAGACCAGATCGCGATAGGCCGCATAGGCGATCGCGGACAGTTCCTCCATGGCGTCGAGATAGCTCTGGCGCGGCGCCGCGTGGCGCGGCTGCAGCAGGCTGCTCTCCAGCGTCGCCGCGACCAGGATCTCGAGGTTACGGCGCCCGACATCGGCGTTGGAGTACTTGCTGGATATGATCTCGCCCTGCTCGGTGATGCGGATCTGGCCGTCCACCGCGCCGCCGGGCTGCGCCAGGATGGCGTCGTAGCTCGGCCCGCCGCCGCGGCCGACCGAGCCGCCGCGGCCGTGGAACAGGCGCAGCCGGACGCCGTGCCGGTTGAACACCTCGACCAGGCCGATCTCGGCCTTGTAGAGCTCCCAGCCCGAGGTGACGAAGCCGCCGTCCTTGTTGCTGTCGGAATAGCCGAGCATCACCTCCTGGACGCCGCCGCGGCTCTCGACCAGGCGCCGATAGGCCGGCAGCGACAACAGGCTGTCCATGACGCCGGCGCACTGGCGCAGGTCACTGATGGTCTCGAACAGCGGCACCACGTTGACGCGGCTGACGCCGGAGGGGTCGATCAGCCCGGCCTCCTTGAGCAGCACCGCCGCTTCCAGCAGGTCGGACACGCCCTCCGTCATCGAGACGATGCACTGGCTGACCGCGCTTTCGCCGAACTTGCCATGCGCCTCGCGCACCGCGCGCATCACCTCCAGCTCGCCGCGCGTCTCCTCGCCATAGGCCGCGAACGGCGACACCAGCGGGCGGACCTTCTCCAATTCCGCGGCGAGGCAGGAAATCCGCTGCGCCTCCCCCATCTGCGCGTAGCGCAGCTGGGGTTCGGCGGTATCGATCAGCTCGCCGATGGTGCGCTCGTGCACCGCCGAGTTCTGCCGGATATCGAGGCTCGCCAGCGAGAAGCCGAAACAGTCGACCGCGCGCCGCAGCTGCCGCAGCCGTCCCCGCGCGATCACGGCGGCGTTGTTGGCGAGCAGCGAGCGGTGAATCGCGGCGAGGTCGGCACCGAGCTCGGCGACGCTGTCATAGGCCGGCGCCTGGCCGACCGGCTGGCGGTCGGGGTCGATGCCGTCGAGCCGCATCGCGGTGGCGGCGAGGCGGGCATAGATGCCGGAGATCGCGAGCCGGTACGGCTCGCCGCGCCGGTGCGGCGACGCGTCCGGCGACTGCTGCGCCAGCGCCCGCATCTCGTCGGTGACGTCGACCAGCTGCGCCGCCAGCGACAGCTCGGCCCCGAGCCGGTGCAGCTCGTCGAGATAGAACCGCAGCACCTGCGTGCTCTGCAGGCGCAGCGCGGCGCGCAGCACGCCGGCGGTCACGAACGGATTGCCGTCGCGGTCGCCGCCGATCCAGCTTCCCATCCGCAGGAACGAGGCGAGCCCCTGCTCCGCCGAGGCGGGATCCTCCGCCGCCAGGCGGTCCTCGATCAGGCAGTAGAGCCGCGGCAATTCCCGCAGGAACGTGTAGTCGTAGAAGGCAAGCCCGTTGGAGACCTCGTCGAGCACCGTCAGCTTGGTCCGACGCAGCAGATTGGTCTGCCACAGCGTCAGCACGGCGCGGCGCAGCTGCTCCTCGATGTCGCGGCGCTCGTCCGCCGTCAGGCTGACGCGCTCGCCTCGATCGAGTAGCGCCGCGATCTCCATCTCGCGGTCCATGGTGCTCTTGCGGCGCACCTCGGTCGGGTGCGCGGTCAGCACCGGGCTGACCAGCGCCTGGTCGAAGAACCGGCGCAGCTCGCGCGCCGACAGCCCGGCGGCGCGGGCCCGCGCCTGCGCGGCGGCGAAGGTCGACGGCAGCGCCGGCGCGCCGGAAACCTCGACGGCGCGCGACTGCCGCAGGTTGTTCTGGTCCTCGGCGATGTTGGCGAGATGGGAGAAGTAGCTGAAGGCGCGGACGATGCGCACGGTATCGCCGATCGACATCGCGGTCAGGATGCCGTCGAGTTCGCGGCGGGCGCCCTGATCCTCGTCGCGGTGGAAGCGGACCGAGGTCTGCCGGATCCGCTCCACCAGGTCGAAGACCGGCGCCCCCTCCTGCTCGCGCACGGTGTCGCCGAGAATACGGCCGAGCCGGCGGATGTCGTTGCGCAGCGCGCGGTCCTCGGCGCCGCTGCCCTGGCTGTCGTCGCGCGGCCGCGTCTCGGCATCGATATCGTCGGCTCTGGGTGGCATCAGGGCATCCGTTGTGCTGTGCAAAACATCTCACAGCTTGCCGGCGCTCCGCAAGGCACCCGCTTGCGGGGCACCACGGGGACGCCTAACCTCCGGTCACGGCACAGATATGGGCGATCGCACCGGCTGATGTTTCCCAAAGCGCGCCTCGACACGCTCAGCGACGGCCTGTTTGCCGTGGCGATGACGATTCTGGTGCTCGACATCCGCCTGCCCGACGACTTTCGTCCCCACAGCGGCCAGGACCTCGTCGACGGCCTGGCGGCGCTGTGGCCGAAGCTGTTGCCCTATGTCCTCAGTTTCTGCGTGCTCGGCCTGCGCTGGCTGTCCAATATCGAGGTCCGCTCGCGGGGCGAATTCGTCGGCCGCGACTACGTCAACTGGTGGCTGCTCTACCTGCTGCTGATCACCTGCGTGCCGTTTTCGACCATCGTGCTCGGCCGGTTCGGGAACCTGGCGCCGGCGATCTGGCTCTATGCCGGCCACACCCTGCTGATCGCCGCGGTCGGGCAGCGGATCTTCACCCTGACGCCAAACCTGGAACCCGGCGACCACCTGCGTCACCGCCGGCTTTCGACGCTGTTGCTGGCCGGCTCGTCGCTGCTGGCCATCGCCGTGAGCCTGGTCAACCCGCGCTGGGCATTATGGGCCTTCGCCATCAATCTGGCCGCGCCGGTGGCCAGGCGGCACGGCGCGGCGCGGACCCGAGCGGCCGCCGACGGCTAACCCCCATTCACCTTTTGCTGTCCTTTACATCACCCTGCTTCTTGCGAGCGTCTGCGATGTGCTTGATGATGTCGGCAATTCTGTTTTGATCTTCATTGTATTTGCTGAGAGGAAGGGGTGCTCCATCAAAGATCCTGGCGAATCCCTTGAGCGGCAGCGGAATGGAAACAGAACGGCCGGCAATATCCTCTCGCGAGTAGGAGACCTGGCCTGCTGTTTTCATCTGCTCAACGACAGCAGCGTCTACGGTTGCGTCGGCATAACAACCAGCCTGGTCGCAGTACGCATATTGAAGTTCAATCGGCTGCCTGTCCCCTATCCGTATAGTCGCTCCTGAACGGAGAGCTGAATTAAGCGGCAGCATCGCAAGAAGCTGTACCTTATCTTGACTCGCAACCTGCCGTACTGCGACCCGCCCAATCAGGACCGCCGTCGCGTTGTCGCGTACGTCGGCCTGAGTCAGGCAAACTTTTGTCAGGTTACCGGTCTTCGGCTCGGTCTCCGGCGGCCCAAAGGTCGCGGCAATCCCTGGTCCGGTCGGAACGTTAAAGCAGATCTTGTTCCAGATATTGGGCGGCTCGTCCCCGGCCAAAGCGGAAACCACGCTCAGAAGCAGCGCGCTGGCCGCCAATATCGCGGTGTTGCAATGTGGTTTCGTTCTCATCAAAGCTCCGCCTGTTTTCTCGAAGACCCGGACCATCGCGATGGATGCGGCGTGGTGCAGGGACAGGCAAAAGCTTATGCGATTCGGTGCCCTGTCGATCAAGACCGAACAAGACCCCTGCTCGCTTGCAAGCTCAACGAATGCTGCCGGACTTTCGGACCACGCAGGGTTTCCAACTTTGGTCAGCTTTGGTCAGCTTTGGTCAGCAATAACCAATGCAGACCTCCGCCAATACCCATGGGTCTATCAACAGGGACACTAGATCGCGAAGAACTTCTGGCGCAGCGCGTCCTCGTAGTCCCGCTTCGCCGCCTTCACCTTGCGGCGGATGTCTTCCTCGTTGAAATGCGCCGCCTCCCACTGATCGACCTCGGCGATCTCGTGGTTGACGGAAGCCAGCGCCTCCTCCTCCCGGATCGCGGCGATCCACTCCTCGACGGCGGCCTTGTAGACGCCCTGCAGCCGATCGAGCTCGCTCACCTGGTCCTGCATCCCACACCCCTTGGCTTGCCCGCCGCGACCGGCAGGTCCGAGAAAGGCAATGTCCGCAACATGCGGTTCCGGCATGCTGCGGACATTGATAGAGGCCCCCGGCTCCGAATCCGATCTCAGAAGATCTTGCTGAAGATCGTATAGAGCGTTCCTGACAGCAGCATGGCGACCGGCAGGGTCAGGATCCAGGCCATGGCGATGTTGCGCAGCGTGGAGAGCTGCAGGCCGGAGCCGTTGGCCGCCATGGTGCCGGCGATGCCCGACGACAGCACGTGGGTGGTCGACACCGGCAGGCCGAAATTGTCGGCGGCGGCGATGGTCGCCGCCGCCACCAGCTCGGCGGCGGCGCCCTGGCCGTAGGTCAGGTGGGTCTTGCCGATCTTCTCGCCGACGGTGACCACGATCCGTTTCCAGCCGACCATGGTGCCGAGCCCGAGCGCGATCGCCACCGCGATCTTGACCCAGAACGGGATGAACTTGGTCGACTTGTCGATCGAGCCCTTGTAAGCCTTCAGCGTCGCAACCTCGGCGGGCGACAGTTCGGATTGCTCGTCCTTCATCAGGAAGCGGATGGCCTCGGAGGCCAGGTAGATGTCGTTACGGACGTTGCCGACGGCGGCGGCCGGGATCTTCTTGACCGAGCCCGGCTCCGAGATTTCCTTGGAAATCTCCCGCATCAGCGCCGCCAGCGACGGATAGGTGCCCTCGTTGATCTGGTGGAACGAGATGTAGGCGGTGACCGCCGGACGCGGATTGCCGATGATGTTGTGGCCGAATGCCTTGGCATCCACCACGGCGGCGGCCGCCTGCGAAGTCTGCTGGAACTCGACGATCGCCGATTCCGGCAAAGCGCGGTTGAGCGCGTAGGCCATCGGCACGGTGCCGATGAGGATGAGCATGATCAGGCCCATGCCCTTCTGCCCGTCATTGGAGCCGTGGGCGAACGACACGCCGGTGCAGGTGAGGATCAGGAGCGCGCGGATCCACAGCGGCGGCGCCTCGTTGGACTTCGGCGCGGTGTAGAGCTCCGGGCGCTTCACCAGCACTTTCAAGAGCAGTAGCAGCGCCGCAGCCAGCACGAAGCCGACGATCGGCGACAGCAGCAGCGCGTAGCCGATTTCGGTGGCCTTGGACCAGTCGACCCCCGAGGTGCCGTCGCGGCCATGCTCGATGGCGTTGGCGACGCCGACCCCGATCACCGACCCGATCAGGGTGTGCGAGCTCGAGGCAGGCAGCCCGAACCACCAGGTCCCGAGATTCCACATGATGGCCGCGATCAACAGCGCGAACACCATGGCGAAGCCGGCGCTGCTGCCGACCTGCAGGATGAGTTCGACCGGAAGCAGCGAGATGATGCCGAAGGCCACCGCGCCGCTCGACACCGAGACGCCGAGGAAGTTGAAGAAGCCGGACCAGATCACCGCGAATTCCGCCGGCAGCGAATGGGTGTAGATCACGGTGGCGACCGCGTTCGCGGTATCGTGGAAGCCGTTCACGAACTCGAAGCCGAGCGCGACGATGAGGGCGACGAACAGCAGGATGTAGGGCAGATAGGTCTTGGTCGGAGCCTGAACCGCGGAGACATCTATATAAAGGCTGTAGGCGACGTAGAGCAGGCCGGCCGCGAGAAATCCCAGGAACAGGATCAGGGTCAGCGGATTGAACCCCTTGTCGAGATCGGGCCGCCGCACGGCCGGCTCGATTGATCCTGGCAAGGCAAAATCCGACATTACGCTCTCCCCCAATTTGAGAGCGAAACGTTACCTTCATAACGATGACAATTGCGTGACAACGGCGGCCAAACTCATGCGGTCGTGATGCTTTTGCACCGCACCGGGAGGTTGGCGATCACGTCCATGGCCTGTGAAAATTGCATTACGCGGAACACGGAACGGCGGGCTCGCGTGGCGTGGTCAGGTAGCCGGCGAATGCCAAATCCACTCCACCAGATCAGGTAGGTTCCTCGCCTGAACCGCCGAGATAGAGCTGGTGCAGCTTGTCGGGCGCGTCGCGCAGTTCGGCGCAGGCGCCGTCATAGACGACCTTGCCGCGCCGCAGCACATAGGCGCGGTCGCCGACGCCGAGCGCCAGCACGGCGAACTGCTCGACCAGCACCACGGCGAGCCCCTGGTCGGCCAGCGTGCGCACCGTCGTCATCAGCCGCCGCACGATGGCCGGCGCGAGCCCGGCCGACATCTCGTCGATCAAGAGGATCTTCGGCCGGCCGGCGAGAGCGCGTGCGATCACCAGCATCTGCTGCTCGCCGCCGGACAACAGGCCGGCGTGGACGTCGCGGCGCGGCAGCAGTTCGGGGAACAGCGCGTAGGCCGCCTTGACGTCGGCCGCCGAGGCGGCGCCGGCGCGCAGGTTTTCGTCGGCGGTCAACTGACGGAACACGGTGCGGCCCTGCTCCACATGGGCGATACCGGCACCGACGCGCGCGCCGGGACGCGCGCGCTGGATCTCGCGGCCGTCGATCTCGATCCTGCCGCCGGCGACCGGGATGACCCCGCTCATGCCCTCGAGCAGCGTGGTCTTGCCGGCGCCGTTGGCGCCCAGCAGCACGCTGATCTGCCCGCTCTCGACCGCGAGACTGACCTCCCGCACCACGGGAAGGTGAGCCCGATCCACCCGCAATTCCGATACCAGGAGCCTGCTCATGCCGCAGCGTCGCCTTCTTCAATGCCCAGATAGGCCTTCCTGACCCGCGGATCCTCCAGCACGACGGCGGGCGGCCCGGCGGCGATGACGCGACCGAAATCCAGTACGGTGATTTCCGAGCACGCCGCGCGCACCAGATCCATGTCGTGTTCGACCAGCAGCACCGCGCAGCCGAACAGTTTCGGGATCTCGGCAATGTGCCGGCCGAGCTTGATGGTCTCCTCGTAGGACTGCCCGGCCGCCGGCTCGTCCAGCAGCACCACCTTCGGCCGCGCCGCGACCACGCCCGCGACGTCGAGCAGCCGCCGTGTGCCGGCGTCGACGCTCGCCACCAGCGTGTCGGGATGCGGGCACTCGATCCAGTTCAGGATCGCTTCCACCTCGATGTCCGACATCTCGCCGCCGGCGAGGCGGAGATAGGCGCCGACCGTCAGTTCGGGCGCGATGCGGGTGGTCTGCCAGGTGCGGCGGATGCCGTTGCGCGCCCGCACATGCGCCGGCTGGTCGTCGACGGCCTCTCCGCCGAGCGCGACGCTGCCGGAATAGGCGTGCAGGAAGCCCGCGACCGCGTCGATCAGCGTCGACTTGCCGGCGCCGTTGGGGCCGATCAGGCCGATCACCGCGCCCTCGGGCACGGCGAGATCGACGCTGTGCAGCGCCACCACGGTGCCGTAGCGGACGGTGAGGCCCCGGGTCGACAGCGCAATGCCGTGGTGGAGAGGGATCGACGCCGGCGGCTGCACCCGGGCGTCGGGATCAACGGCCGCGGCGACCGGCTTGCGCCAGCCCCGGAACGCGCGCCGCAGCGCCTCGCTCATGGTCTCGCCGGCGCTGAGCGCCTGCGTCGCGCCGATCGCGAACAGCACGTTGCCGATATCCTGCCCGAGATTGAGCCGGCGCAGGATTTCCGGAAACGCCGTCGCCATGATGCCGCCGATCAGCGCCCCTTCGGCGAAGTGAGCGCCGGTCATGGTCGAGACCGCGAACACCGCCAGCGACTGCATCATGTTGAAGTTGTCCGCCACCAGCGTGCCGAGATAGCCCGCCAGCAGTCCGCCCGCGATCCCGGCGATGAAAGCGCTGATCGCGAATGCCGAGAGCTTGGCGCGCGGAATGCTGATGCCGTGGGCGGCGGCGGCGCGCTCGGAATGGCGCACCGCCAGCCAGATCGCGCCGAGCCGGGTGCGGATCAGGAATTCGAGCCCGACCGCGAGGCTGACGTAGAACAGCAGCACGAACAGGAAATAGCCGGCGTCGCTGTCGAAGATATCCGGCCGCGGCACCGCGATGAACCTGGTCTGGCCCGGGAAGGTGATGGTGGCCAGGATGGCGTCGAACGCGGTGGCGAAGCCCAGCGTGACGATCGCCAGGTTAATGCCGCGCAGCCGCAGCGCCGGCAGACCGATGGCGACGCCGAACGGCACCGCCGCAAGCCCGCCGATGACGATCCAGACCGGCAGGTTGCCCGGCGCGCCGCCGACATTGAGGAAACCGACGGTCCAGGCGCCGACGCCGGCGAACGACATCTGGCACAGGGCGATCATGCCGGTGCGGCCGCTGACCAGGCCAATACTCTGCAACGCCACGGCGGAGATCAGCACCGAGGTCGCGAGATAGGTCCAGTAGCCGGGAAGCAGGCCGGTGATGATGGCGCCGGCGACGATCGCGGCGACGACGATGACCGAGGCCGAACGGAAACTAGCGCGCTTCATCCCAGCGGGCTCCTCGCTGCAGCCACAGCAGGACTGCGAGAATGATCAGGAACGGCACGGCGCCGCGATACTGGTTGAGACCGCCGAACTCGCTGGTCATGCCCTCGACCACGCCGATCAGGATGCCGCCGATCAGGGTCATCCAGAAATTCCGGAACAGGCCGATCAGGGCGGCGGCCAGCGCCGGCACCACCAAGAGACTGAGCGAGGCGAAGTCCGGCGAGCGCTGCGGGGCGATGATCATCAGCGAAAACGTGGTGACCGCGCCGGTGATGCCCCAGACCAGGATCGACAGCGACTGCACCGGCACCCCGATCAGTTCGGCGGCCATCGGCCGCTCCGACAGCGCCCGCAGGTGCAGGCCCATGCGCGTGCGCGTCAGCAGGATGTCGGCGAGCACCGTGAACACCACGCCGAGACCGATGGTGAGCAGCGAGGATATCGTCACCTCGACGCCGGCCAGCCGCATCGCCGAGCCCGGGAACAGGTCCGGGAAATGATGCGGATGCTGGCCGCCGGTCAGCCGCAGCCCGATCGCGACGATTCCCACCAGCAGCGCCACGGTGACCGCCGCCTTGGTGGACGCATTGGACTCGCCGAACCATTTCGTCATCACCAGGCCGATGCCGATGCCGCCAAGCGTGCCGGCGACGAGGCCGCAGCCGACTGCCGGCCACAGCGGCATGCCGGCCTCGAACAGCATCACCAGAACGAACGTCCCGGCGGTGCCGATCGCGGCGGCGGTGAAGTTGACGACCGCCACCAGGCGATAGGTGAACACGGCGCATACACCCAGCAGTCCGTACGCACCGCCACCGGTCAACCCCGCAACCGCGGCTGTCAGAAGGGCATTCATCGCGGCTCCTCAAACGTTACGCGGCGGAGCATTCCGCCGCGCATCGACTTGTTGTTTCGCTGCACGTTATATCGTTGTACAGGTGATCAGGTCGCCGGCAGCACCACCCAGTTCGGGGTCAGCACCTTCCAGGCGCCGTGGTCGAGCTTCATGATCTTGGTCGACTGCATCGGCGAATGGGTCGCCGCCTGGCCGAACACGTAGGGCGAGCCAGCCAGCGGATACTTCGCGGGCTTCATCTTCAGCAGCGCCGAGGTCACGGCGTCGCGCGTCACCGGACCATCGATGCCCTTGATCACGTCGATGAACACCTGCGCCGCGAGATAGCCGCCCTGCGAAAACGCCGTCAGCGGGCGCTTCGCGGCATTCATCGACGCCACCCAGGCCTTGTTCGCTTCCGAATTGACGTCCGTGAACGGCTCCCACTCGGTGCCGACATAGACCGGCTGGTTGGAGTCGGCCAGCGCCTTGGCCACCTGCTCGGTGTAACCCGGCGCCAGGAACAGCCAGTTGATGCCGGTGATCTTCTGGGCGTCCGCGGTCTTGATCCACTGCACCACGCCTGGCTCGACCGAGTTGTTGATGACGGCGTCGCAGCCCGCGTCACGCGCCTTGATCACGTAGGGGGTGAGGTCGCCCTGGTAGGGCAGCGTGAGGTCGAGAATGTGGACCTTCTGGCTGGTGATCTTCTCCCAGTTCTCGATCGCGGCCTTGTAGGCTTCCTGGGTGCCGCCGATGATGATGAAGAAGGCGCACAGCTTCTTGGTGTTGAGCGAGCGCGTTCCGTAGTAGCTCACCGCGGTCGACAGCGTGAACGGGCCGACATTGACCGGCGCGATGCTCGGCGAGTTGAAGCAGGCGGCGTCGACGCCCAGCCCCTGCACCGCCATCACGTTCTTGCGCTTGTAGGTGCCGCCGTTGACCTGGCATTCCAGCAGGCTGGCGCCGCCGACCATCGCCACCACTTCCTTGTTGTCGATCAGGTCGCGCGCCGCCTGGGCGGCCACCTGCGGATCAGCCTTGTCGTCCGAGATGGTGTAGTCGATCTTGCAACCGTTGACGCCGCCGGCCGCGTTGAACTGGTCGAATGCCGCCAGGGTCGCCTTCGGCACTTCGCTGAAGTCGACCGGGCCGGTCACGGTCGACACCGCGCCGACCTTGATGGTTCCGCCGGCGCAGCTCGGGCCCGCCGCGAAGGCCTGTCCCGACAGCGCCGAGACGCACAGCGCCGCGCTGCCGGCCGCCAACAATAGTTTATGCAAACTCCTCATCGTAGTCCCCTCCGGTTGATCGCAATCAGACTGTTGCCAATAGACTAGCACCCAGTTTCAGAAGTTCGCGAAGCGCAAGCCGCGAATTCTATTCGCGAACTTCTGAAACGAAGGGGTACTAGAAACATTTACTTGCTAGTGCCCTTTGCTTTCCGAAGTTCGTTCTCGAATGAGCCGCACCGCTTCACGAACTTCGGAAAGCGGGCACTAGTGGTGAACCGCGGCCGCTTGCTGCGGCTTGCGGATCCGTGCCGCGTCGATCGACGCGAATTTGCAGAGCGTGCGCTCGATCAGGGACTGCGGAATGTCCCTGACGATGAACACCAGGCGGGTCTGGCGCTCGGACGTCGGCCAGCCGTCGAGATCCTTCGGCGGATGGAACACGTGCTGGACGCCGTGCACCACGACCGGACCATCCTTGCCGGCGACGTCGACGATGCCCTTGAAGCGCAGCAGGTCCTCGCCGCGCAACGACGCCACGTAGTCGAGCCATTGCGCGAACGGCCCCCATTCGACCGGCCCGTCGATCGACAGGCTGAACGAATGCACGCCGCCGTGGTGGTGGGCGTGGTCGTGGCCGGCATCGGCATGCGCGGGATGATCGCAGGCCTCGCCCGCGCAATCGTCGTGATGATGATGCGCGGGCGCGCTGGCGGCGGCGGCCCGCTCGAACCACGCGACCACCTCGGCGCCGCGCGCAGCCGGATCGAACAGGCCGATGCCGAGCACGGCTTCGGGAGCGACCCGGCCGTCGCGAATGGCAAGGATATCGGCGGTCGGATTGATGGCGGTGATGCGCGCGACCAGGTCCCTGATCTGCGGCTCGGTCGCGAGATCGGTCTTGGTGACCAGCAGCCGGTCGGCGACGCCGACCTGCTTCACCGCCTCGGCATAGCCTTCGAGCGTCGCCGCGCCGTTGACCGCGTCCACCGTCACCACCACGCCGTCGATGCGGTAGCGCGCCGCGATCCCGGCATCGACCATCAGGGTGTGCAGCACCGGCGCCGGATCGGCGAGCCCGGTGGTTTCCAGCAGCACGCGGCTGAAATCCGGCAGCGCGCCGTCGTCGCGGCGGGCGGCGATCGACTGCAGCGTTTCGACCAGGTCGCCGCGCACGGTGCAGCAGACGCAGCCGTTGTCGAGCAGCGCGAAGCGCTCCTCGGTGGTCTCGATCAAGAGGTGATCGATCCCGACCTCGCCGAACTCGTTGACGATGGCGATGGTGCCTTCCAGGCCCGGCTGCCGCAGCAGGTGATTCAAGGTCGTGGTTTTGCCGCTGCCCAGAAACCCGGTCAGAACCGTGATCGGAACCAGGGTCGGGCGCGGCGCCATCAGGTCAGTCCCGCTGATACACCACGCGCCCTTCGAAGAGGGTCGTGGTCACTTCGGTTTCGGCGATGTCGGTGGCCGCAATCTCGAACACGTTGCGGTCCAGCACGATCAGGTCCGCGGACTTTCCGACCTCGAGCGATCCGGTGGTGTTGTGGATGCCGAGAATGCGGGCGGCGTTGATGGTGTAGATCTCGAGCACGGTCGGCAGGTCGAGCGCCTGCTCCGGCCACAGCGAAACGCCGGGGAATTCGCCGTGGGGATTCTGCCGCGTCACCATGCCCTCGATGCCGGACCACGGATCGGGATTGGGGATCACCGGCCAGTCGGAACCGCCGCCCATCAGCGTGCCGGCTTCATGCAGGCTCTTGTTGGGCCAGAACCGGGTGGCGCGCTCCTCGCCCATCGCCATCTTGTGCGCTTCCAGGAACACGGTCGGAAACCAGATGATCGGCGACAGGTCGGCGGCCACGCCGAGTTGCGCGAAGCGCGCAATGTCGGCGGGCGCGATGTAGCTCGCATGGGCGATGTGGTGGACCAGCGAAGTGGGACCGTTGAAGCTGCGCACCACGTCGATGGCGTCGAGCGCCTGGCTCACCGCGGCGTCGCCGGCGCAGTGGATCTTGACCGCGATGTTGAGCCGTTCGCATTTGCCGACCAGCCGCACCAGGTCCGGCACCGACAGCATGGTGGAGCCGCGGAAGCAGCAGCCCCGAATCGGATCCGGCGTGTAGACCTCGTGGAATGCCGCGGTCTTGGCCCCCGGCACGCCGTCGAGAAAGATCTTGGCGTAGTCCGGCTTGACGTGGGCGCCGCGGTAGTTCTCGCGCAGCGCGAACAGCTCCTCGCCGGCGAGGCCGAACATGAACGACGGCTCGGTCCCCGGCATCGCCGCCACCGCCCAGGCCGACAGCTCGCCGCGATCGTCGAGCCCCTTCAGCGCCGCCAGGATCGGCTGCATGCTGGCGGCTTCAAGGAACGCCGTCACACCGAACGAATTGAGCACCGAGATCGATCGGTGCAGCGCCGCGCGGTCCATTTCGTCGGTGTAGTGGCCGGACTTCGCCAGCGTCTTCTCCACCAGCCCGGACGCCGCCTCGATCATGACGCCGGTGAGTTCGCCGGTGGCCGGGTCGCGGCCGATCTCGCCCTTGTCGGGGTTGGACGTGTTCTTGTCGACATTGGCAAGGCGCAGCGCGGCGGAATTCGCCCAGCGGTTATGATAGGTCTCGTCGCGCAGCAGCACCGGATGGTCGCCGCTCGCGGCGTCGAGGATCGCGAGCGCTTCGGCGGTGTTGAGGTGGGCGAGTTGCTCGACGCCCCACTGGCCTCCGACGATCCAGCTGCTGGCCGGCGCGGTGCTCGCCGCCCCGGCGACACGCTCGGCGATCTCCTTGACCCCGAGCGTCGAGGGGAAGCGCGTCTCGAACAGCTCGGCCTGACCGCCCATCATGATGTGGGTGTGGACGTCGACGATGCCGGGCATCGCCATTTTGCCGCCGAGATCGACCACCCGGGTGTTGTGGCCGGTCAGCGGCTGCATCTCGGCGTCGCCGCCGACCGCGACGATGCGCCCGGCCTTGACCGCGATCGCGCTCGCCCAGGCCCGCGCCCGGTCGACCGTGTAGATCCGGCCATTCCTGATGACCAGATCGACTGCCTCAGCATCCCTACCCATCGCAAAGCTTCCCGCGTCCGATCGCCGGTCAATGTCCGATTTGATCATTGCCAGCGCGATGTCCCGGGCAATCAACCGTTTGGCTGATGGCCGCCGCCGGAGTTGCGGATTCGCGCACACGGCGCGAGCAACCGGCGCACGTCAGCGAGCCGACGCCGCCGGTGGCCGGTTACTTAAAAATGTGATCACAGCCTAGTGTGGATCGCGCCGCGCCTTCAGTGCAGGCGGGACATCAGGGCGACGACCGCGGAGCGGTTCTCGACGCCGAGTTTTTCGAAGATGTGAAGCAGGTGGGTCTTCACGGTGGCGAGGCTGATCTGCAGGCAGTCGCCGATCTCGCGGTTGGTGCGCCCGCAGCACAACAGCTCGACGACATCCTGCTCCCGCGCGGTCAGGCCGTAGCGCACGACCTTCGCCGGCGTCGACGCCGGATCCTGCATCACGTCGCGCAGCAGGTTGAACTGCATGTATTCGTGCATCTTGATCGCCATGCTCATGGCGTTCTCGGGAATCCGGGTGCCGTCGCGCCACATCACGCTCATCCCGGCGACGATGCGGTCGCCGCGGCGGAAGAAGAACTCGACCATGTCGCCGATGCCGAAGTGGGACGAGAACAGGCGGTAGGCCGTCGCGTCGGCGTCGTGAGCGCCTGCCATTTCTTCGGCGAGGCGCGCCACCTGCCGGCCGGTCGGAACCATGTGGCGGACATGGAGGGGGTCGTGCTTGTTCATCCGCTCCAGATACTGCCGGTGAAACTCCGGCGGCACCCCGAGCAGCACGAAGTTGTCGAGCGACATGTCGGAACTGACCCGATAGAACGCCGCGCCGCTGGCCTCGAGAACGTCGCTCGCGAATTGAACGGTTCGTATCGCCGCGGGATCCGCGTTGTTCGTGATCGTCAGCATGGCTTCCTCCAAGCGCCTCGCCCGGGGTCTGGTGTGGTCTGGTGCGCCCCGTTGCAAACGAGGCTGGGGTAGTCGACCGATCCAGTCAAGCAAAATACGGGCCATGGTTGACTGACAGTGCCTTTTATCGCGATCGCACAGCCGATCAACCGTAAGGCTGATGGCGAAGCGGCCCGCTCCTCCCGATCATGGCGGCCGTTGGGTCGGTGGAGCAAGGTCGGCATGGCGCTATCAGCGGACGGGGAAGCCTCGCACGGCATCGCCCCGCATATTCTGGCGAAGCTGCGCGCCCGCGAGGAACTCAGGTTCCGTCAGGCGCGGCCGCGCGCCCAGCAGTACCACGCCGAGGCGCGCCAGTGGATGCCGCACGGCGTGCCGCTGCACTGGATGAGCCAGTGGGGCACGCCGTTCCCGATCTTCGCGCAGTCGGCCAAGGGCGCGCGGCTGACCGACGTCGACGGCCATACCTATATCGATTTCTGCCTCGGCGATTCGGCCTGCATGTTCGGCCACGCCCACCCGGCCTTCACGGCGGCCATTGCCAATGCCGCCGCGCTCGGCAACTCCTACATGCTGCCGACCGAAGACGCGATCGTGGTGGCGAGGGAACTGGGCCGCCGGTTCGGCGTGCCGTACTGGCAGCTGGCGACATCGGCCACCGAAGCCAACCGCTACGCGCTGCGCATCGCCCGCATGGCCACCGGGCGCGAGAAGATCCTGGTCTTCAACGGCAAATATCACGGCTCCGTCGACGAGACCCAGGTCGAACTGCGCCAGGGCCGGATGGTGCCGCAGCACGGCATCATCGCCAACGGCGTCGACTATGCGCGCACCACCAGGGTGGTCGAGTTCAACGACCTCGAAGCGCTCGATGCGGCGCTGGCGGACCGCGACGTCGCCGCCGTGCTGACCGAGCCGCATCTGACCAATATCGGCATGGTGCCAGCGGTGCCGGGCTTTCACGACGGGCTGCGTCGCCTGACCCGCGCCGCCGGCACGCTGCTGGTGATCGACGAGACCCACACCATTTGCATGGGACCGGGCGGAGCAACCGGCGCGCTCGGCCTCGATCCGGACATGGTCGTGCTCGGCAAGGTGCTCGCCGGCGGCATTCCGAGCGCGGTCTACGGCATGAGCGCGCCGGTCGCCAAAACGCTGGAGCGCCTCACCGCGGGCCCGGGCATCAACCATTACGGCTTCGGCGGCACGCTGGCCGCCAATGCGCTGACGCTGCGCACCATCCGGGCCGGGCTCGAACAGGTACTGACCGCGGACACCTACGGCAGGATGACCGCCGTCGCGGAACTGCTGCACGGCGCCATCGCCCGGCGGCTGCAGCAGTTTTCCCTGCCCTGGCACGTCTCGCGGATGGGCGCGCGGGTCGAATACCTCTATACTCCGACGGTGCCCCGCAACGGCGGCGAGGCGGCGCGCGCCCGCTCGGACGACATCGAACAGCTCAGCCACCTGTATTTCGCGAACCGGCAGATCCTGCTGACGCCGTTCCACAACATGGCGCTGATCTCGCCATCGACCACGGCACAGGACGTCGACAGCTACGACCGCGTGTTCGGCGAAATGCTCGGAGAATTCACCGAGGCCTCTTCAGCGATGCGAGTATCATGACCACCAACAGCCCCGAAGTCACCAACTGGATCTCGGTCGGCGCGCTCGCCGACAGCTTCGCGCCCGACAGCAATATCCTGGCGCGCTCCGACGAACTGGTCGGACGCAGCCTGACGCTTTGCACCGCCGACGGCGGCACCGCGCGCTACGAATTCGTCACCCGCGATACCCTGAACTGGACCGCCAGCGGTCCGGGGGCGGCCGAAAGCGGCAGCGAGAGCTACGTGGCGACCAGTCCGCGCGAGGGCATCTACTTCGTCGATTTCGTCAAGGCCGGCAGCCGGCCGCCCTGCTCGGTGTCGATCGTCGCCGACCTCGACCTCGGCGTCGCCACCGTGGTGACCGGGCTTTTGCCCGCGGCCGAAGACGCCCACGCCAGCATCCTGCGCCGGGCGCAGCGGCAGCAGGAGCTGACGCCGGTGGCGGCGGAATTCACTGCGGCGACCATCGACCGCTCCTACGACGCATCGGCACCGCACCACCGGCCGACCACCGACCTCGTCGGGCTGCGGCTGCAGCACCGCTACAACCCGCACGAGGTCTACGAGCACATCTACCTGAACGAGAAGCGCTACGCCTGGCATTGCCTGTCCGGAATCGAACGGGGGCTCGCCGACGTCGACCGCTGCCACTACTACCGGATCGCGGCCAACCTCTATCTGTTCGTCTGGCGCGAGAAGATCGTGCCTACGCTTGGCGCCATCCTGCTCGACCTCGACCGCATGAAGACCACCGGCAAGATCTTCGGCTATGCCGACGACGCCTTGACCACCGTCTCGAACTTCCAGGTCGGCGCCTACAGCAAGCTGCTCAACAGGACCGAGCACGTGCTCTAAAGCAAGATCCGGACCGGAACGGCCGCGTTAGCGAAAAGTGGATACCGGTTTTCCGAAAAGCATGCCCCCGGACTTGATCCGGGGGATCATGCTCAATCAAAAAGCCGCGACGGGTCGCACCATCGGTCAATCGAGGATTCCCGGCGGGTCAACGCCCGCCGCTGCCCGCGGCAACAGTTTGACGTAAGACCGAGCCGGTTTGAAGTTCCCGCCGCTGCACCACCGCACCAACTGGAGAAAGTCATGCGCTTCGCAAACAAGACCGCCTTCGTCACCGGTGGCGGCACCGGAATCGGAGCCGCCGTCACCCGACGAATCCGCGCCGAAGGCGGCAACGTCGTGGTGATGGGGCGGCGTCCGGAGCCGCTGCAGCGGGTGGCCGCGGAAACCGGCGCCATCGTCTGCATCGGCGACGCGGCGGACGGCGACGATGTGCGCAAGGCGGTGGCGCTCGCCACCGAGCGCTTTGGCGGGCTCGACGTGCTGGTCGCCAATGCCGGGGGCCACGGCTTCGGCACCGCGGAAGAGATGGACGACGCCACCTGGGCGGCGGCGACCCGTTCCAATCTCGACACCGCGTTCGTATCGGCGCGCGCGGCGCTGCCGACGCTGCAGCAGCGTAACGGCAATATCGTCATCGTGTCGTCATTGGCCGGCCTGTTCGCAGGGCCGGAAGTGGTCGGCTACGTCACCATGAAGCACGCCCTTGTCGGCCTGACCAAATCGATCGCGCGCGACTTCGGCCCGAAGGGCGTCCGCTGCAACGCGGTCTGCCCGGGCTGGGTCAGGACCGACATGGCCGACGGCGAGATGCAGATCATCATCGAGCGCCACGGCGTGGCCTCGATCGATGCCGCCTACCAGCTCGTCACCCGCAACGTGCCGCTGCGGCGTCCCGCCGAACCCGACGAGGTCGCAAGCGTGATTCTCTTCCTCGCCTCCGGCGAGGCTGCGATGGTGACCGGCGCCATGGTCCCGATCGACGGCGGCGCGTCGGTGGTCGACCTGCCCACCATCGGGTTTGCGGATTAGAACGCAATGAATTGAGATTGAGTCCGTAGGGCGGATTGAGCCGAAGGCGTAATCCGCCACCCCTTACACAGCCGGTGAGGCATGCGCTATTCTACTCCTCATGCCAAACTATCGTCGCGCGTACGTTCGCGGCGCGAGCGCGCGCCTCAGGCGCTCATGCCGCCATCCACCATCAGCATGGCGCCGGTGGTGAAGCTGCTCTGCTCGGAGGCGAGGTAGAGCACCGAGCGCGCGACCTCCTCCGCCGTGGCGTGGCGGCCGAGCGGAATCTGGCTGTCGAAGAATTCCGTCGCGTTGCGGCCGATGATCTCGCTGAGGTCGTGTTCGACGCGATGCTGGAAGTCGTTCTGGATCGGTCCGGGATGAATGGTGTTGACGCGGATCCGCCGCGGCGCCAGCTCCTTGGCGAGGCAGCGCATCAGCCCGACCTGCGCATGTTTGGCGGTGATGTAGGCGTAGACCCCGGGGTCGCCCCGGGTCCCGGCCACGCTCGAGGTGATGATGATGCTGCCGCCGTCGTTCATCTGCGCCACCGCGTGCTTGCACATCAGGAACGCGCCCTTGACGTGGACCGCATAGACGGCGTCGAACACCTCGTCGGGATACTCGGTGATCGGCTTCACCGTGCCGAAATTGCCAGCGTTGGAAAACAGCACGTCGATCCTGCCGAACCGCGCGACGGTGGCTTCGATCGCGGCGCGCACGCTGTCGCTGCGGGTGACGTCCGCCACCGCGATCGCGATCCGCGCCGCATCAGCGCCGAGGCTGTCGGC
This sequence comes from Xanthobacteraceae bacterium, assembly GCA_052326245.1. Lineage (GTDB taxonomy): Bacteria > Pseudomonadota > Alphaproteobacteria > Rhizobiales > Xanthobacteraceae > Bradyrhizobium_A. The sequence goes on from JBKQQE010000193.1 coordinate 43,092, forward strand.
GGCCAGCCGCAGCTCGGGCTCGCGCAGATCGATCAGCATCACGTTGGCGCCCTCGCCCAGCAGCAGGCGGGCGGCTGCCACTCCCAAGCTGCCGGCGCCGCCGGTCACGATGCAGGTCTTGCCGTTCAAAAGCGCCATTCATTCTCTCCTCGGGCGGCTCGCGGCCGCTGCCGCTCGGGTGAGCGCCGCTTCCGGCATCAAAGCCTGCTCGTTTCTTCCAACCATTTTGCCGATCGTTCTAGATCGCGGATCGGGCTGCCGGAAGCCGCCGCAGCAGGGCATATCGCTGTCGGTCAACTGATGAGTCTCGCCGGATCAATGCACCGCCCTGCTCCCGGTTG
>JBKQQE010000194.1:0-31228 GCA_052326245.1 Xanthobacteraceae bacterium
ATGCGACATCGACGTGGCTTCGGTGCTGGCCGCGCTCTCGAATTCCACCTGCGCGATCCGGTGTTCCCAGCGCGCCACCGCGTAGGCGGCTATCAGCGACAGCAACACGCCGGCCGCCGCGGCGATCCAGGCCGGCCGGTAAATGGTCAGCCGATCGATCGCGCGCCGCCGTGGCGCCGGCGGCGCATCCGCTCCAGTGTCAGGCGCGACTGGGTCGCCGACCATGCACGAAATCCCCTCGCAGCCGATCGACGTTCCCGGGTCTCGATCGGTCATCACACCCTCCAAGTTTGGTCGGGCGGTGGTGAAGGTTTTGACAAACCAGTGGAAAACGCCTGCGTCTTCCTGTTCCGGTAGTTAACGGGTGGTGTTCCGGCGCCGCTTAAGCGGCGGCATCAGCCTTAACAGCGCCTTTACGCAAGCATCCTATCGTGAGGCGACGGTCGATGCAGGGCCGCATCACCGCCGTCTCGCGGACGAACGCGCTACACAAAGGGCATTGCATGGTTGGACTGCGCGCGTCTCTCGCTGTCGGGCTGCTGGCGTTGCTGGCCGGGCTCGGCAGCGGCGCGGCGCGCGCGGCGGAGATCGGCGTCTCGTCCGACACCATTCTGTTCGGCCAGGTCGCGGCGCTGAGCGGCGCCGCCTCGGCGCTGGGCCAGGGCATGCGCAAGGGCATCGAGGCGGCCTTCCTCGAGGCCAATCGCGCCGGCGGCGTCCATGGCCGTCAGCTCAAGCTGATCAGCCGCGACGACGGCTACGAGCCGGATCGCTCGGTGGTCGAAACCCAGCGGCTGATCGCCGACGACAAGGTGTTCGCGCTGATCGGCGCCGTCGGCACGCCGACCACGTCGCGCACCGCGCCGATGGCGAGCGCCGCCAATGTCCCGTTCATCGGGCCGTTCACCGGCGCGCGCTTCCTGCGCGACCCCGGCCTCGCCAACGTCGTCAACATCCGCGCCAGCTACGGTGCCGAGGCCGAAGCCTGGGTCAAGCACCTCACCGAAGACCTGCACCTGAGCTCGATCGCCATTTTCTACCAGGACGATTCCTTCGGCCAGGACGGCCTCGCCGGCGTCAAGCACGCGCTGGAAAAGCGCGGTCTCGAGCTCACCGCCGAGGCGACCTTCGAGCGCAACACCATCGCGGTGCGCTCGGCGCTGCGCACGCTGAAGCGGGCCGAGCCGCAGGCGGTGGTGATGGTGGGGTCCTACCGGCCCTGCGCCGAGTTCATCCGGCTCGCCCGCAAGGATGGCTTCAATCCGGTGTTCGTCAATATTTCCTTCGTCGGCGCAAACGCGCTCGCCGCCGCACTCGGACCGGAAGGCGCCGGGGTGATCGTTTCCCAGGTGGTGCCGTTTCCCTGGGATACGTCGCTCAAGGTGGTTGCCGATTATCAGGCCGCGCTGCGCGCGCTCGACCCGCCAGCCACCCCGGATTTCGTGTCCCTGGAGGGTTATCTCGCCGGCCGCCTTGCCGCCATGGCGCTGGAGCGGATCGGGCCCGATCCGACGCGCCGGGCGCTGCTCGCCAGCGTCAACGACAACGGTCGCTTCGATCTGGGCGGGCTCACCATGGCGTTCGGCTCCGACAACGGCGTCAAGGACCCGCGCGTCTTCCTCACGGTGATCCAGCCCGACGGCAGCTTCCGGCCGGTCGATCGGCTGGATCCGAAGCTCTACCCGTAACGGCTCGCAGGGCGCCGCGCGCTGGCCGCCGTAGCGCGTCGCGCCAAACAATGGCATAGCTAGCGCGGTGGATTTGACATTCGCTTCAGCGTTGCCGCGAGTCCTCCAAGCCGAATGTCAAATCCAGAAGGCCGATGGCTTCTCATCCGCTTGCCCGCATCGTCAGCCGCTTCAAGCGCGAGCCGTCCCGCACCGGCTCGCTGATCATCACTTTTCACGGCGACGCCATCGTGCCGCGCGGCGGTTCGGTCTGGCTCGGCACGCTGTTGAAGTTTCTCGATCTGCTCGGCACCGACGGCGGCGTGGTGCGCACCGCGGTGTCGCGGCTTGCGGCCGACGGCTGGCTCGAGCGCGACAAGGCCGGGCGCAAGAGCTTCTATCGTCTCGCGCCGCGCGGTCGCGAGCGCTTCGAGGCGGCGGTCGAGCATGTCTACAATCCCCACCGCGCGGTCGCGACCGGGCGCTTCGAGCTGGTGCTGATCGGTGACGGCGCCAGCCGCGACAGCGCCCGCTCGGCCCTCACGGAGGCGGGATTCGGCAGCCCGCTGCCGGGCGTCTGGGTGGCGCCCGAGGGCACCGCGGTGCCGTCGGAGGCGGCCGACGCCATTCGCCTCGAGGTCGCTGCGTCCGAGGCCACCGGACGGCGGCTGGTCGCGGCGAGCTGGGCGCTGGAACGCACGGCAGCGTCATACCGGCAGTTCGTCGCCACGTTCGCGCCGCTGGAACAGTGGGTCGCCGGCGCCGGCGACGTCGCGCCCGCCGATGCCATGCTGGCCCGCATCCTGCTGATTCATCACTATCGCCGCGTGATCCTGCGCGATCCGCTGCTGCCGCCGGCGCTGCTGCCGCCGGATTGGCCCGCGGCGCAGGCGCGGGCGGCGTGCGCCCGGATCTACCGCGCGCTGTTGCCGGCGTCGGAGCGCTGGCTCGATCTCAACGGCGAGAGCCGGTCCGGCCGGCTGCCCCCGCCGGGGGATGCGCTGCGGCGGCGGTTCCTCGACGCGTGAAGCGCAAATCAAAAACCTCAATCGCGCTTGCGCTTGCTGGTGGCTGCGGGTTCGAGGATGCGACCGGGCAGGGTGCGGCGGATGGAGGTGTCGGAAGCAGCGCTAAATGTGTTACAAGAATTACTTGCAACTGGGATTTTTTGATATATATTGATCCAGCGCAATTCGACGGTAGCCGGCTGCGCCGGAAGTCCGCGGCGACAAAGCCTGACAGCGCCCACGGGAGAGACGGCCATGTATACGCAAGCGCTGAATACAGCGACCCCCGACGAGCGTGTGGTCGAGGACGCCGACAAGGCCGCCCGTTTCCAGGCGCGGATCGACGACGAACAGCGGATCGAGCCCAACGACTGGATGCCGGCTGCCTATCGCAAGACCCTGACCCGGCAGATCTCCCAGCACGCCCATTCCGAAATCGTCGGCATGCTGCCGGAAGGCAACTGGATCACCCGCGCGCCGACCCTGCGGCGCAAGGCCGCGCTGCTCGCCAAGGTGCAGGACGAGTGCGGCCACGGACTTTATCTCTATGCCGCGGCGGAAACGCTGGGCTCCTCGCGCGAGGAACTGGTCGAGCAGATGCTCAGCGGGAAGGCGAAATACTCCTCGATCTTCAACTACCCGACGCTGACCTGGGCGGATATCGGCGCGATCGGCTGGCTGGTCGACGGCGCCGCCATCATGAACCAGATCCCGCTGTGCCGCTGCTCCTACGGTCCCTATGCGCGCGCCATGATCCGGGTGTGCAAGGAGGAATCGTTCCACCAGCGCCAGGGCTACGAGATCATGCTGACGCTGGCGCGCGGCTCCGACGAGCAGAAGGCGCTGGCGCAGGACGCGCTGAACCGCTGGTGGTGGCCCTGCCTGATGATGTTCGGCCCGCCCGACCAGGCCAGCCAGCACGGCGACCAGTCGACGCGGTGGAAGATCAAGCGCTTCTCCAACGACGAGCTGCGGCAGAAATTCGTCGATGCGACGGTGCCGCAGGCGCATTATCTCGGCCTCTCGATGCCCGATCCCGAGCTGAAGTGGAACGACGCCACCGGTCACTGGGATTTCGGTACCATCGACTGGGAGGAATTCCGCCAGGTGCTGGCCGGCAACGGCCCGTGCAACCGCGACCGCATGGCGGCGCGCCGCAAGGCCCACGACGACGGCGCCTGGGTGCGCGAGGCGGCGCAGGCCTATGCCGACAAGCACGCCGCGCGGCGCCCCGCGGCGGCCGCATGAATTCATCGATCCGTTTCGCCAGGAGGCTTTCGTGACCGCTCCGACCATCCAGCTCTGGGAAGTGTTCATCCGCAGCCGCAACGGGCTGGCGCACAAGCATGTCGGCTCGCTGCACGCCACCGACGCCACGCTGGCGCTACAGGCGGCGCGCGACGTCTACACCCGCCGCGGCGAGGGCCTGTCGATCTGGGTGGTGCCGTCCAACGCCATCGCCGCCTCCGATCCGGCCGACAAGGACATGATGTTCGAACCGGCGATGTCGAAGATCTACCGCCATCCGACCTTCTACGAAGTGCCCGAGGAAGTCGGGCATATGTGAGCCCCACCCGGCCGGTTTGCGCGCGGCGCGCAATCGTCATGGTGAGGTGGCGCACTTGCGCCCTCGAACCATGACGCCCGTGAACGTGAACCAAATCATCCTTCGAGGCTCGCTCCGCTCGCACCTTGGGATGACGCCGAGCGAGCGGATGGACGAAGCACGACAACAAACGACCTCAAGGTAACCGCCCATGGCCGCCGCCTCCATCTCCGTCACCGAAAGCCCGCTGGTGCTCTATCTGCTGCGCCGCGCCGACGACGCCCTGATCCTCGGCCACCGGCTGTCGGAGTGGTGCGGTCACGCGCCGATGCTGGAAGAGGAAATGGCGCTCGCCAATATGGGGCTGGATCTCATCGGCCAGGCGCGCGAGCTCTACAGCTATGCGGCGAGCGTCGAAGGCGCCGGCCACGACGAGGATTCGCTGGCCTACCTGCGCGACGAGCGCCAGTACCGCAACCTGCTGCTGGTCGAGCAGCCCAACGGCGACTTCGCCCGCACCATGGTGCGGCAGCTGTTCTATTCGGCATTCGCCGATCCGTACTGGCGCGCCATGATGGCGTCCAAGGATCCGACGGTTGCGGCGATCGCGGCCAAGTCGGAGAAGGAAAGCGCCTATCACCTGCGCCACGCCTCCGAATGGGTGATCCGGCTCGGTGACGGCACCGCCGAAAGCAAACGGCGCGCCCAGGCAGCGGTCGAGGAGCTGTGGGCCTTCACCGGCGAATTGTTCCATGTCGATGCGCCCGATCGCGACCTGATTGCCAGCGGCGTCGCGACCGATCCCGAAACCCTGCGCGCGACTTGGCAGGCGACCGTGTCCGACGTGCTGCGCGCCGCCACGCTGGCGACGCCGTCGAGCGACTGGATGCAGAAGGGCGGCCGCGCCGGCCGCCACAGCGAGCATCTCGGGCATCTGCTCAGCGAGCTGCAATCGATGCAGCGCACCTATCCCAACGCCAGATGGTGACCGCGGCCACCAGCGAGCTGCGCGAGCGGGCCTGGACCGCCGCGGCGCAGGTGGTGGATCCGGAAATTCCGGTGCTCACCATCGCCGACCTCGGCGTGCTGCGCGACGTTTCGGTGCACGACGACACCGTCGAGGTGACCATCACGCCGACCTATTCGGGCTGCCCGGCGATGAACATGATCGCGCTGGAAATCGAGCTGGCGCTGGAGCGCGAGGGCATCCGCAATCCGAAGATCGTGACCGTGCTGTCGCCGGCCTGGACCACCGACTGGATGAGCGCCGAGGGCCGCGCCAAGCTCAAGGACTACGGCATCGCGCCGCCGCGCGCCGGCGGCGGGCGCCGCGCGCTGTTCGGCGTCGAGCAGGTCGAATGCCCGCGCTGCGGCTCGCTCAAGACCGAGCTGCTCGCCGAATTCGGCTCGACCTCGTGCAAGGCGCTGTGGCGCTGCACCGCCTGCCGCGAACCGTTCGATTACTTCAAATGCCACTAAATCCGTCGTCATGCCCGCACTTGTTGCGGGCATCCACGTCTTGGCGGCGCTGGTTTCAAGAAAGACGTGGATGGCCGGGACAAGCCCGGCCATGACGAAAAAATGCAGCGCTGCCGCTGAACACTCAAATGGACCGAGCCGAGAAGTCATGTCCCATTCGCCGAAATTCCACCGCCTCACCGTCCGTGACCTGCGCCGCGAAACCGACGACGCGATCTCGATGACCTTCGACGTGCCGGCGGCGCTCGCCGCCGACTACGCCTTCGCGCCCGGCCAGTACCTCACGCTGCGCACCGGCCTCGACGGCGAGGAGGTGCGGCGGTCCTATTCGATCTGTTCCGGCCCCGACGACGGCGAATTGCGCATCGCGGTGAAGAAAGTCGACGGCGGCGCGTTCTCGAGCTGGGCGGTCGAACAGCTGAAAGCCGGCGACGCCATCGACGTCATGACGCCGACCGGCCGGTTCGGCGTGGTGGCGGCGCCGCAGCAGGCGCGGCTGCACGTCGGCTTCGCCGCCGGCTCCGGCATCACGCCGATCATCTCGATCATCCGCGGGGTGTTGGCGCGCGAGCCCGAAAGCCGCTTCTTTCTGTTCTACGGCAACCGCAGCGCCGGCAACATCCTGTTCCGCGAGGCGCTGGAGGAGCTGAAGGACCGCTTCATCGGCCGGCTGTCGCTGTTCTACGTGCTGTCGCAGGAGGAGCAGGATCTTCCGATCCTGCACGGCCGGCTCGACCGCGCCAAGGTCGAAGTGCTGCTGCGCGCCATGGTGCCCGCGGCCGCGATCGACCATGTCTTCATCTGCGGCCCGACCGCCATGAGCGAGGAGATCGAGGCCACCTGCGTCGAGCTCGGCGTGGCACGGGATCGCGTGCATGTGGAGCGCTTCGTTTCCGAATTCGGCGGCAGGCCGCGTCCGAAAGCCGTGATCGCGCCCGAGGCGCCGCCGGCGGCGATCGCGTCGCTGATCCACGACGGCAAGCGCAAGGACGTGCCGGTGGCCGAGGGCGAGGCCATTCTCGATGCGGCGCTGCGCGCCGGCCTCGACCTGCCCTATGCCTGCAAGGGCGGCATGTGCTCGACCTGCCGCGCCCGCGTGGTCGAGGGCGCGACCCGCATGGACGTCAATTATTCGCTGGAGCCGTGGGAGCTGAAGGCAGGCTTCGTGCTGACCTGCCAGGCCCATCCGACCACGCCGCACGTGGTGGTCGACTACGACCAGATGTGACGATCCTCCACCGTCATTCCGGAAGCCGCCGACGGGCCGCGCGAAGCGTGGTCCGATGGCGGCTGTCCGGAATCTCGATATCGAGGTGCTGTCGAGATTCCGGGTTCGCGCGCCGTGCGCGCGCCCCGGAATGACATAAAATTATTTCTTGTCGCGCAGCAGCGCGTAGGCGGTCTGCGCCATGGCCACCGGGCGGTTGTCGCCGGTGGCCGGCCGGATTGCGATGCTGCCATAGGCCATGGTCCGGCCCAGGCGGATGACCCGGGCCTCGGCCACCAGGTCGGTTTGCGCGGCCGGACGCAGGAAGTGCATGGTCTGGTCGACGGTCGTCATCGGCAGGAATTCGCCGGCGACGGCGGAGATCGCCAGCGGCATGGCGGTGTCCGCCAGGCTCATCATCGCCTGTCCGCAGATCACGCCGCCCTCGCGGCAGAGCCGTTCCGAGAACCGCATGCGCAGGTCGACGCCATCGGCGGTGATCGCTTCGACCGAGAGATCGAGGTCCTGCACCCAGGGCGCGAACATCTCGGCGAGATGGCGAGTGGCGGTGGCTTTGTCGAAGGCGGTCATGCGGTCCCTTACTCCCCTGCGAAGTTTTCCAAATCAGCGGTGTGTCGTCGCGGCGCTCACGCCAGCCTCGCCGGCAGCGACGCGAAGCCGCGAAAACGCGCGCGCCGCGCGCGGTGCGCCGGGCCGGCCGCGGCATAGTTCGGGAACCGCTCCAGGAAGCCGCCGATGGCGATCCGCCCCTCCATGCGCGCCAGATTGAGTCCGACGCAGGCGTGCGCCCCGGAGGCGAAGGCAAGGTGCCGGTTGGGTGAACGACCGATGTCGAAGGTCTCGGGCTCGGCAAACTGCTCGGGGTCGCGGTTGGCGGCGCCGATGCCCAGCGTGAGCAGCGTGCCGCGCGGCAGCGCCACGCCGCCGAGCGTGGTGTCCTCGGCGACGCTGCGGTTGCCGAGCTGGTTCGAGCTCTCGAACCGCAGGATCTCCTCGATCGCGGGCCGGATCAGCGCCGGATCCGCGATCAGGCGGCGGCGCTGCTCCGGATAGCGCAGCAGGAGTTCGAGCCCGTTGCCGATCAGGTTGGTGGTGGTCTCATGGCCGGCATTGAGGATGAAGATGCAATTCTGCAGCAGCTCGGTTTCGCTGAGCCGCTCGCCATTGTCCTCGCCCTGGATCAGCCGCGTCAGCACGTCGTGCTCGGGATTGCCCGGATTGCGGCGGCGCTCCGCCACCAGCTGCCGCAGATAGACCAGGAAGTCGGCGACCGCGCGCTCGCCGCGCGCCAGCTGCTCGGGTGAAAGCACCGGTTCGAGCGCGCCGAGAATGGCAAGCGACCAGCCGCGCAGCGGACCGCGGTCGGCGTGCGGGACCGCGAGCAGGTTGCCGATCACCTCGATGGGAATGGCCGAGGCGAAGTCCTCGATCAGGTCGACGGCGTCGCGTCCCGCCATGGCGTCGAGCAGGCGGTCGACGAGGGCGACCAGCGCTGGCTCCATACCGGCGATGGCGCGGGGATTGAGCGCGCCGGAGATCAGGCGGCGGACCCGGGTGTGCAGCGGCGGATCGTTGAAGACCAGGCTGGTGGTGTGATGCTGGAACAACAGCGAGCCTTCGCCGTATTTCGGCGCGAACTCCACCTTCTTGTCGGAACGAAAGCGCGCGGGATCCTTGTAGATCTCCTCGAGATCGCGGTGGCGGGTCAGAAACAGCGAACCGTCGCCCATGCGATGGATCGGATCGAGGTCGCGCAGCGCGCGATAGGTCGGAAACGGATCGTCGTAGAAGGAGTCGGGGAGATCCCTCAGCGAGAACGTCGCCACCAGATCGGTCGCGCTGGCCGGAGCGGCGGCGACTGCATCGTCCGATCGTGCCATGAAGGTTTGTCCCGTCGCGTTCGCGCCTCATGGCGAGGAGGCGCTTGCGCCGCCTCGAAGGATGAGGAACCGCTACGCCAGCCTATCCCAAAATCTCGTTGATCTGCACCACCGCCTGGGCATTGGTGAATTTCGGGATGTCGGCAAAGATCTCGGCGCCGTGCGCCTTGCCGGCCGCCTTGAAATCGTCCAGCGATCCGAAGGTCAGCAGCGCCATCATCTGGTAGTCGGGCGCGCTGCCGTCGGGCTTGCCGGCGCCGCGCAGCACCTGGGCGCTCTTCAGCCCGAACGAAGTCCAGCGCTCCTTCACCAGCGGGATGTGCTTCTTGAGATAGTAGTCGAGGTCGAACGACTTCCCGGGGCCCGCCGGATACATCACGGTGACGAGAATCATGGCCACTTCCTTCCCTTGTTATTGTTGCAGTTGGATCGGGGCGACCATCATCCCTTGACCGCGTTCATGGTCAAGAGCTCATAGGTCGCCGCGGTCTCGCCGGTTCCGGTCTGGATCTCGACGTCCCAGCGCACCTCGCCATATTGCTTGTTGCGCGGTGTCTTTTCCTTGGCGGTGAGCCGCACCTTGATGGCTTCGCCCGGCTGCACCGGCTTGAGGAAGCGCAGCGAATCGAGGCCGTAATTGGCCAGCACCGGGCCGGGATCGGGATCGACGAACAATCCGGCCGCGAACGATAGCAGCAGATAGCCGTGGGCGACGCGGCCGGGGAAGAACGGATGGCCCTTGGTCGCCTCCTCGTCCATGTGGGCGTAGAAGGTGTCGCCGGTGAAATGGGCGAAGTGCTCGATGTCCTCGAGCGTGATGGTGCGCTCCTTCGACACGAAGGTCTGGCCGATGGCGAGATCCTCGAAGTGGTAGCGGAATGGATGCCGCTCCGCGGTGACGATCGGCGCGCCGCGGCTCCAGCTGCCGGTGATGGCGGTGAGCATCGCGGGCGAGGCCTGCAACGCGCTGCGCTGCAGGTAGGGGGTAAGGCCGCGTATGCCGCCGAGTTCTTCGCCACCGCCGGCACGGCCGGGTCCGCCGTGCAGCATCTGCGGCATCGGCGAGCCGTGGCCGGTCTGCTCCTTGGCGCAATCGCGGTCGATGATGACGAGGCGGCCGTGGAACGAGGCAATGCCGAACACCACGTCCGACGCCACGCGCTGATCGTGGGTATAGAGCGACGCCACCAGGCTGCCATCGCCGCGGTTGGCCAGCTCAATCGCCTGGTCCAGCCCGTCATAGCCCATCACGGTCGACACCGGCCCGAACGCCTCGACCGCGTGGACCCGGGTGGCCTTGACCGGATCGGCGCAGTGCAGCAGCAGCGGCGGCACGAAGGCGCCGCGCGAGGGATCCGCGCCCTCGACCACGAAGTGATCGGGATTGCCGGCGACCAGTTCGGCCTCGGCGCGCAGCGTGGCGACGTGGGCCAGCACGTCGCGGCGCTGCTCGAGCCCGACCACGGGGCCCATGCGCACTGTCTCGATCGCCGGGTCGCCGATGGTCACCTTCGCCAGCCGCTCGCGCAGCGCCTCGATCACCGCGCCGACATGGGCGCGCGGCGCCAGCGCCCTGCGGATCGCGGTGCATTTCTGCCCCGCCTTGACCGTCATTTCCTTGGCGACCTCCTTGATGAAGAGGTCGAATTCGGGGGTGCCGGGCGCCGCATCCGGCGCCAGGATCGCGGCGTTGAGCGAGTCGCGTTCGGCGATGAAGCGCACCGCCTCGCGGGCGATCACCGGATGGCGCTGCAGGGTCTGGGCGGTGGTCGCCGAGCCGGTGAACGCGACCACGTCCTGGCAGGTCAGATGCTCGAACAGGTCGCCGGTCGATCCCAGGATGAACTGCAGCGCGCCGTCGGGCAGGATGCCGGATGCCACGATCATGCGCATCAGCGCGTGCGCGACATAGGAGGTCACCGTGGCGGGCTTGGTCACCACCGGAACGCCGGCGAGCAGCGCCGGCGACAGTTTCTCCAGCAGCCCCCAGCAGGGGAAATTGAACGCGTTGATATGCACCGCGACGCCGTGGCGGGCCGCGACGATATGCTGACCGGCGAACGTGCCGCCCTTGCCGAGTGGTTCGACCGCGCCGTCGAGCAGGAATGTCGCATTCGGCAGTTCGCGTCGTCCCTTGCCGGCATAGACGAACAGGGTGCCGATGCCGCCGTCGACGTCGATCATGGCGTCGGTGCGCGTGGCGCCGGTCGACAGCGAGAGCTTGTAGAGCTCGTCCTTGCGCTCGCTCAGGTACTGGGCGAGCCGCTTCAGCATGTCGGCGCGCTGGTGAAAGGTCAGCCGGCGCAGCGCCGGTCCGCCGACGCTGCGCGCGTGGCTCAGGATCGCGGACATCTCCAGGCCGCCGCTCGGCACCACGGCAACAACGTCGCCGCTGACGGCGCTGCGCACGTCGACGAGATCGGCGCCGGACGACGTCCACTGGCCGCGAACGAAGCTCTCGAGTTTCATGGAATCGCTCCGGGGTTGGGTGCCGGAAGGCACCGCGTGAGGGCAAAGGGGATCGGGTTGGCCGGGGCCATGCGCTACTTCGCCATGGTGACGCGCCGGTCCGCGGACGAGGGCTGGGCGACGATGCCGCGGGTGCCGTCGGCGATCAGGCGGGTCACGAGGTCGGCATAGTCGGCGCGGGTCACCGAGCCGGCGCTGCGGAACCAGAGGTAGTGCCAGTTCAGCATGCCGAACAGCGACATCGTCACCGGCTTGAGCATCCGGGTACCCTTGAGCTGTGGCGCCACGCCGGCCACCGCGTCGGAAAACATCGCCACCAGCTCGCGCTCCATCGCCTTCAGCTCGGTCTGGCGCTCGGCCGGCAACAGCCGCAGGCCGTTGATCTGGACATTGTGCTGGGAATCCGCGTCGCGATAGGCCTCCAGCAGCGCGCCGACCAGCGCTCGCAGCCGCTCCGGCGGCGCCAGGCCGGGCCGGTCCGCCGCCTCGACCACATCCAGGAGCTCCTCGAGGTGAAAGCGGATGACGTCGAACAGCAGTTCTTCCTTGTCCTTATAGTAGTGATAGAGATTGGCCTTCGACACGCCGCAGGACTGCGCGATCGCGCTCATCGAGGCGCGGTCGTAGCCGTGCTCGGAGAACAGCTCGGCGGAGCGGTTGAGGATCGCCCGCCGCTTGTCGTCGTAGTCGCTGGCGCGAGAGCGTGCCATGCCGGGATGCGATCCTTCAGTCCTTGGGCCGGTTGTCGATGATGCGGCGCGCCTTGCCGAGCGAGCGCTCGATGCCGTCGGGGTCGACCACGCTGACCCTGGCGTTGATGCCGATGGTGGCCTTGATGGAATGGGCGAGCTCTTTCGCCGCGTCCTCCCGCGCGCCATGGGTGGTCGCGACCGGACGCGCTTCGACCCGGACTTCCATGTGGTCGAGCCGGCCCTCGCGGGTGAGCACGACCTGGTAGTGCATCGACAGCGCCGGAATCGCCTGCAGCTTTTCCTCGATCTGGGTCGGGAAGATGTTGACGCCGCGCACGATCATCATGTCGTCGGTGCGGCCGGTGACCTTCTCGATCCGCCGCACCGATCGCGCCGTCCCGGGCAGCAGCCGCGTCAGGTCGCGGGTGCGGTAGCGCACCACGGGCATCGCTTCCTTGGTGAGCGAGGTGAACACCAGTTCGCCCTTCTCGCCGTCGGGCAGCACCGCGCCGGTGACCGGATCGATCACCTCCGGATAGAAGTGATCCTCCCAGACATGCAGGCCGTCCTTGGTCTCGACGCACTCGTTGGCGACGCCCGGGCCCATCACCTCGGACAAGCCGTAGATATCCACCGCGTGCAGATCGAACGCCTCCTCGATCTCCTCGCGCATGGCGTTGGTCCACGGCTCGGCGCCGAAGATGCCGACGCGCAGCGACGACTTGCGCGGGTCGAGCCCCTGCCGGCGGAATTCGTCGAGGATCGCCAGCATGTAGGACGGCGTCACCATGATGATGTCGGGCTTGAAATCGGTGATGAGCTGGACCTGGCGCTCGGTCATGCCGCCGGAGACCGGGATCACGGTGCAGCCGAGCCGCTCGGCGCCGTAATGCGCGCCGAGGCCGCCGGTGAACAGGCCGTAGCCGTAGGCGACATGCACCTTCATGCCCGGGCGGCCGCCGGAGGCGCGGATCGAGCGCGCCACCACGTCGGCCCAGATGTCGATGTCACCCTTGGTGTAGCCGACCACCGTGGGCTTGCCGGTGGTTCCGGACGAGGCATGCAGCCGCGACAGCTTGGTCTGCGGCACCGCGAACATGCCGAACGGATAGTTCGCGCGCAGGTCGGCCTTGCTGGTGAACGGAAACTTCGTCAGGTCGCCGAGGTCGCGGAAGTCGTCGGGAGACACGCCGGCGGCGTCGAACGCCGCGCGGTAATGCGGCACGTTGTCGTAGGCGTGCCGCAGCGACCAGGCGAGGCGCGCGCGCTGCCACGCCCGCAATTCGTCGGTCGAGGCGCGCTCGAAGCGGTCGAGCTCCGCCGGCTGCGGGGCGAGCCGGTCGAGTTTGCGCAAGGGAATGTGAGACAAGAGATCCTCCCGGGTCGTACAGGTCAGGCTTGTTCAGCCGCGGCGGCGGACGGCGTCAGCCAGTCTCCGGCGATGGTGCGCGAATGGCCACGAAACTCGGCCACCGCATGGTCGTGGATGTCGCGCACGGTAATGTCGTAGATGCCGCTGCGCCCGCCACGCGATCGCTCCACGGCATGCGCCACCAGGCGCTCGCCCTCGCGCACCGGTCGCAGGAACGTCACCGCGCAATGCTGGGCAACCGCGAAGGGTCCGTGACTGTTGCAGGCGTAGGCAAAGGCCGAATCCGCCAGCGTGAAGATGAAGCCGCCGTGACAGATATGGTGGCCGTTGGTCATCTCCGGGCGCACCGTCATCGCCAGCATCGCCTCGCCGGGCGCGACCCGCACGAGTTCCATGCCGAGCGCCCGGGTGGCGCGGTCCAACGCCCACATCGCCTCGGCGCAGGCCCTGGCCCGCGCCGCGGAATCGTCGGCGGCTCTTGGTTCCGCCATCATGCTCTCCCGACGAAGCGCGGCGCGCGCTTCTCGAAAAACGCGGCGACGCCCTCGTTATAGTCCGCAGTGCGGCCGGCCTGGCCCTGCAGATCGCGTTCGAGGTCGAGCTGGCGATCGAGGTCGTTGGTTTCGGAGGCGTCGAGCGCCTGCTTGATCAGGGCCAGTCCCGCCGTCGGCTGCGTCGCCAAATGCGCCGCGAGCCGGTGCGCCTCGTCCATCAGCGCGGCGTCGTCGATCACTTTCCAGATCAGGCCCCACGCCTCGGCCTGCTCGGCCGAAAGCGGTTCCGCCAGCAGCGCCAGGCCGCGGGCGCGGGCGCGGCCGGCGAGCCGCGGCAACAGCCAGCTGCCGCCGCAGTCGGGAACCAGGCCGATCTTGGCGAACGACTGGATGAACTTCGCCGATCGCGCCGCCAGCACGATGTCGCAGGCGAAGGCGAGATTGGCGCCGGCGCCGGCGGCGACGCCGTTGACCGCGCAGATCACCGGCATCGGCAAGTCGCGCAGCTTGCGCACCAGCGGATTGTAGTTGCGCTCGATGGTCGCCGCGAGGTCGGGCGTCTCGCCGGGCTTGGCGGCGACGTCGGCGAGATCCTGGCCGGCGCAGAAGCCGCGGCCCGCGCCGGTCAGCAGCAGCGCGCGGCAGCTGGTGTCGGCCTCCGCCGCGTTCAACGCCGCGAGCAGCGCCGCGTGCATGCCGGCGCCGAACGAATTGAGACGGTCGGGACGGTTGAGGGTGACGATGCGATATCCCTGCCGGATGTCGCTCAGAACCTGGTCTGTCTGCAAATGCTTCCTCCTGTCATTCGGCCGTTTTTGGACGACCTTGGAGGGGATATTACTATTGACCAACCGTTCGGTCAATTATATTGAGGGCGGCGGGCAGAGATCCGGCTTGTGCCGTTCGCTGGCCCGGGCAAGCTCACGCAAGACAAGCTCACGCAAGAAACGAGCGCCAGCAACAGGAGGAAATGATGAAGGTCCTTTCGGTATTGAATTGCCTTGTCGTCGCCGGCGCCGTCGCCGCGTGGAGTCCGTCAGCGCTGGCGCAGGGGACCGTGAAGATCGGGGCGGTGCTGTCGGCCACCGGGCCGGCCTCGTTTCTCGGGGAGCCCGAGGACAAGACGCTGCGCATGTACGTCGACAAGATCAACGCTGCGGGCGGCGTCGCCGGCAACAAGATCGAACTGGTGATCTATGACGACGGCGGCGACGCCAACAAGGCGCGCACCTTCGCCTCCCGCCTGGTCGAGGACGACAAGGTCGTCGCCATGGTCGGCGGATCCACCACCGGCACCACCATGGCGATGATTCCGGTGTTCGAGGGCTCCGAGGTTCCGTTCATTTCGCTGGGCGGCGCGGTCGAGATCATCGACCCGGTTTCCAAATACGTGTTCAAGACCCCGCACACCGACAGGATGGCGTGCGAGAAGATCTTCGACGACCTCAAGCAGCGGGGCTTGACCAAGATTGCCCTGATAGCCGGCACCGACGGCTTCGGCTCCTCGATGCGGGTGCAGTGCACGCTGGCGGCGCCGAAATACGGCATCCAGATCCTGACCGAAGAAACCTACGGCCCGCGCGACAGCGACATGACCACGCAGCTCACCAAGATCAAGAACACCGCCGGGGTGCAGGCGGTGGTGAACACGGGCTTCGGCCAGGGCCCGGCGATCGTCACGCGCAACTACGCCCAGCTCGGCATGTCGGCGACGCCGCTCTATCAGAGTCACGGCGTGGCCTCGAAGAGCTTCATCGATCTCGCCGGCCCGGCCGCGGAAGGCGTGCGGCTGCCGGCCGCGGCGCTGCTCGTCGGCGACAAGCTGCCGGACAGCGATCCGCAGAAAAAGGTCGTGCTGGACTACAAGCACACCTACGAGAGCACCACCAAGCAGCCGGTCTCGACCTTCGGCGGCCATGCCTATGACGGGCTCATGATCCTGGTCGAGGCGATGAAGCGCGCCAATTCGACCGACCCGAAGAAGATCCGCGACGAGATCGAGAAGACCAAGGGATTTGTCGGTACCGGCGGCATCGTCAACATGTCGCCGACCGATCATCTCGGTCTTGATCTCTCCGCCTTCCGCATGCTCGAGATCAAGGGCGGCGACTGGACCCTGACGTCGCCGAAAAGTTGAGCTGCCGGCGGCCGCGCCAGCGTCTTCGGAGACCGGCGCGGCAGCGCCTAGTACCCGGTTTCCGAAGTTCGTGAGTCGCTTGCCGCACTCTCCCCACACGAACTTCGGAAACCAAAGGGTACTAGAATCATAGGTTTCTAGTGGAGTTTTGGATTTGACATTCGCTTTGAGGGTCCGCGGCGATGCTGAATCGAATGTCAAATCCACTCCACTGGGGCGTGCTCTGCGCGGGATACGCGCAGCGATGAGGAAGCATGGCTGAGTTTGTCCAATTCCTGATGTCGGGGCTGACGGTGGGCGCGGTCTACGCCCTGGTCGCGCTCGGCTTCACCCTGGTCTACACCGCCTCCGACGTGGTGAATTTCGCCCAGGGCGAGTTCGTCATGCTGGGCGGCATGGTTACCGTCTTCGTCACCGCGCTCGGCGTGCCGCTGCCGCTGGCGGCGGTGGTCGCCGTCGCGGTCGCCATCGCCGTCGGTCTGCTGCTGTACTGGCTCGCCATCGCGCCCGCGCGCGGCGCCTCGGCGGTCACCCTGATCATCATCACCATCGGTGCTTCCATACTGCTGCGCGGCGTCGCGCAGGTCGTGTTCGACAAGCAGTTTCACAAGCTGCCGTCGTTTTCGGGCGACGCTCCGGTCAACCTGCTCGGCGCGGCGGTGCAGCCGCAGAGCTTCTGGGTGATCGGGGGCACCGCGCTGATCGTGCTGCTGCTCTACGTGTTCATGGAACTCACCGTGCTGGGCAAGGCGGTGCGGGCGACCGCCGCCAACCGCCTCGCGGCGCGCCTGGTCGGCATCAACACCGCGACGGTGATGGCGCTGGCATTCGGCGGCTCGGCGGCGATCGGCGCGGTGGGCGGGATCCTGGTGACGCCGATCACGCTGACGAGCTACGACGCCGGCACGCTGCTGGCGCTGAAGGGCTTCGCCGCGGCCATGCTCGGCGGCATGGGCAGCCCGCTCGGCGCGGTCGCGGGCGGCATCGTGCTCGGCCTGCTGGAGGCGTTCGGCGCCGGCTATCTCTCCTCGACCTACAAGGACGGCTTCGCCTTCGTCGTGATCCTGGTGGTGCTGGTCGCGCTGCCGCAGGGCCTGTTCGGCCGGCGCAGCGTGGAAAGGGTCTGAGCGATGCGGTGGCCGCTCGATCGTCGCGCCGCGACCCTGCTCGCCTTTGCGGTCATCGTCGCCGTGCTGCCGCTGCTGTTCCCGTCGGGCTACTACTACCGCGTCGCCGCGCTGGTGTTCGTGTCCGCATTTGCGGCAATCGGCCTCAACGTGCTGATGGGCCAGGCCGGGCAGGTCAGTCTCGGGCATGCCGGCTTCTTCGGCGTCGGCGGCTACGCGGTGGCGATCGGGCCGGCGCATCTCGGCATCGCGCCCTGGGCGGCGATGCCGATCGGCGCGGTGTTGTCGGCGGCACTGGCCTATGTGGTCGGCCGGCCGATCCTGCGGCTGCGGGGACACTACCTGGCGATCGCCACGCTCGGCTTCGGCATGCTGGTGGCGTTGGTGATCACCACCGAAAGCCGCTGGACCGGCGGCCCCGACGGCATGCCGGCGGCGAAGCTCGTTTTGTTCGGCTGGCGCGCCAGCGGCGCCAGCACCTGGTACTGGATCAGCGCCGCGTTCATGCTGATCGGCGCCTGGATCGCGCTCAATCTCGCCGAGACCCCTACCGGCCGCGCGTTTCGCGCGCTGCACGACAGCGAGGTCGCGGCCAGGGTCACCGGCATCGACGTCGCCCGCATCAAGCTGCAGGCCTTCGTGATCGCCGCCGTCTACGCCTCGCTGGCCGGCTCGCTGCTGGCGATGATGAACGGCTTCATCAATCCGGACCAGGCCGGCTTCCTGCATTCGGTCGAACTCGTCACCATGGTGGTGCTCGGCGGATTGGGATCGGTGGCGGGCAGCATCGTCGGCGCGGCCGTGCTAGTGACGCTGCCGCAGCTGCTGACGCTGTTTCAGGAGTACGAAAACGTCATGCTCGGCCTGATCATCATCGCCTCGATGATCTTCATGCGCGACGGCGTGGTGCCGACCGTGGCGCGGCTGCTGGCAAGGCGGGAGCGCCCATGAGCATTCTCAAGGCCACCGAGATCGAACTGTCGTTCGGCGGCGTCAAGGCCATCGAAGGCGTGAGTTTCAGCGTCGACGCCGGCGAGATCCTCTCCATCATCGGGCCGAACGGGGCGGGCAAGACCACGCTGTTCAACGTCGTGTCGGGCGTCTATCGCGCCGATCGGGGACGCGTCGAGCTCGGCGGCGAGGACGTCTCGGGGCTGGCGCCCGACAGTCTCGCGGCGCGCGGGCTGTCGCGCACGTTCCAGAACCTGCAGGTGTTCCAGCGCATGACCGTGCTAGAGAACGTCATGGTCGGCCGTCACCTGCGCGAACGCCGCAACCTGTTCGCCGATCTGCTGCGGCTGCCTTCGGTGACGCGGCAGAACCGCACGACCCGCGACGCCGCGATGGCGCATCTCGAGGCGGTGGGCCTTTCCGCCAGCGCCGAAAAGCTCGCGGGCTCGCTCGACTACGGCGCCTGCAAGCGGCTGGAGATCGCCCGCGCGCTGGCGGCGGAGCCCAAGGTGCTGCTGCTCGACGAGCCGGCGGCCGGCTGCAACGCGGTCGAGACCCACGACATCGACAAACTGATCTGTCTGGTCGCCGCGCGCGGCCTCGCGGTGGTGCTGGTCGAACACGACATGCGGATGGTGATGAAGATCTCGCACCGCATCCTGGTGCTCGATCGCGGCCGGCCGCTGGCGGAAGGCACCCCGCGCCAGGTGCGCGACAACCCGGCGGTGCTCGAGGCCTATCTCGGCAAGCATGGATCGCGGGAGGCGGCGCGTGCTTGAGGTGGTGGACCTGCACAGCGGCTACGGCCGGATCGAGGTGCTGCGGGGAGTCAGCCTCGAGGTCAGGGCCGGCGAAGTGGTGGCGCTGATCGGCTCCAACGGGGCCGGCAAGACCACGCTGCTGCGCGCGCTGTCCGGCGTGCAGCCGATCATGAGCGGCGCGATAAGCCTCGCCGGCGAGCGGATCGAAGCGCTGGCGCCGCACCGGCGGGTCGCGCGGGGGCTGACGCAGTCCCCGGAAGGCCGCCAGGTGTTCGGCCCGCTCAGCGTCGAGGACAACCTGCGGCTCGGCGCCTATACGCGGCGCGACGACGACATCGGCAGCGACCGCGAGGCGGTGTACCAGATGTTCCCCGCGCTGCGCGAGAAGCGGCGGATCGCCGCCGGCTCGCTGTCCGGGGGCCAGCAGCAGATGCTGGCGATCGGGCGCGCGCTGATGGGCCGGCCGAAACTGCTGCTGCTCGACGAACCCTCGCTGGGACTGTCGCCGATCCTGGTCGACCAGATTCTCGATGCGATCCTCGCGCTGCGCGGGCGCGGGATCACCGTCCTGCTGGTCGAACAGAATGCCGCCGCGGCGCTGGCGATCGCCGATCGCGGCTATGTGCTGGAAACCGGCCGCATCATGTCGAGCGGGCCGGGGGCGACCCTGCTGTCGGACCCCGCCGTCAAGGCGGCCTATCTCGGCGCGGATTAGGACAAGCAGCTCCATGCGGGAGCCCCTGCCGTGTAGGCCCTTGCCGACGGCGCGCCACCGCGTCATCCTTGTCGGTGCACGACGCCGCGCTGATTGGCGCGTGGCGTTTGCCCGATCGCTTCGCGACAAGACGAAGCAACCGAGGGGGAGCGATGGCCGTGATCGACAGGCGCAGTTTCATCACCCGGTCGAGCGCAGTGCTGGCGTCGGCGGCGGCGTTCGGCCCGCGCTTCGCCCGCGCCGCGGACGCTTCCACCGTGACCCTGCCGTTCGGCAACGGCGAGCGGCCACTGGTCCGCTATCCGCAAAAGCGGCCGATGATCCGGTTGACCAGCCGGCCGCCGCAGCTGGAAACGCCGTTCCCGGTGTTCGACGAAGGCCCCATCACGCCCAACGATGCCTTCTTCGTGCGCTATCACCTCGCCGGCATCCCTTACGATGTCGACCCGGACACCTTCACCCTGAACATCAGTGGCAAGGTCGACCGGCCGCTGCAGCTGTCGCTGGCCGAGCTCAAGGCGATGCCGACCACGGAGATCGTGGCGGTCAACCAGTGCTCGGGCAACAGCCGCGGGTTCTTCGAGCCGCGGGTCGCCGGCGGCGAACTCGGCAACGGCGCCATGGGCAATGCGCGCTGGCGCGGCGTCGCGCTGAAGACGGTGCTGGACCGGGCCGGGGTGCAGGCCGGCGCGCGGCAGGTGGTGTGCAACGGCATGGATGTGCCGATCGTCGACAAGACGCCGGATTTCATCAAGGCGCTCGACATCGACCATGCGCGCGACGGCGAGGTGATGCTGGCGTTCGCGATGAACGGCGAGCCGCTGCCGCTGCTCAACGGCTTTCCGCTGCGGCTGGTGGTGCCGGGTCACTACGGCACCTACTGGATCAAGCACCTCAACGACATCGCCGTGATCGACGGCAGCTTCGACGGCTTCTGGATGAAGAGCGCCTACCGCATCCCCGACAACGACTGCGCCTGCGTCGATCCGGGCACCGCCCCCAGGGCCACAGTCCCGATCAGCCGCTTCAACGTCCGCTCCTTCATCACCAGCCTCGCCGACGGCGCCACCGTCAGGGCCGACGCGCCGCTTGCGGTGAAAGGCTTCGCCTTCGACGGCGGCGCCGGCATCAGGGTGGTCGGGCTGTCGGTGGACGGCGGGGCCACATGGCGCGACACCGAGCTTGGCGAGGATCTCGGGCGTTATTCGTTTCGTCCGTGGCGGGCCACGGTGACGCTGCCGCCCGGCGCCCATCAACTCACGGTGCGCGCCACCATCCAGGCCGGGCAATCCCAGCCTGTGGTGGCGCGGTGGAATCCGGCGGGCTACATGCGCAACGTGATCGAAACCGTCACTGTGACGGCGGCCTGAGAGGAGCGGTGATGACGGCTTCAAAACTGCCAGCCGCACTACGGGCCGTGGTGTCTGTCCTCGCCGTTGCCGCGGCGTGCGGCGCCGCGCCGGCCAAGCCCATCGACTACCAGCTGCCGGACGAAACCGCGGCGTTTCGGCCCGGCCCCAATCGCGACGTCATGCTGGCCAACTGCGCCGCCTGCCACTCCTCCGACTTTATCGCCACCCAGCCGCAGGGACCGCGCTTCAAGAAGGAGTTCTGGCAGGCCGAGGTCAACAAGATGATCAAGGTCTACGGCGCGCCGATCGACGACGCCGATGTCGGCAAGATCGTCGACTACCTCACCGCGACCTATTGAGGGCGATGCGCCGCCTGGCCGGGTCGGACGGCCGTTACTCTGTCGGCGGGCCGGCCTTGAGCCGCAGGAAACTGATGACCGATCCGATCGCGGCGAAGCCCGCGCCCAGCGCCAGCGCGGTGGTCGGGCCGGCGGCGCCGAACAGGCTGAAGCACAGCGCCGCCATGGCCGCGCCGGTGGTCTGGCCGGTCAGGCGCGCGGTGCCGACGATGCCGCTGGCGCCGCCGCTGCGATCGGGCGGCGCGCTGCTCATCAGCGCCTTCATGTTGGGGGACTGGAAAAAACCGAAGCCGAAGCCGCACATCGCCGCCCGCCAGACGATGTCGGCCATGTGCGGATGCTCCGGCAATGTCGCGAGCAGGATCATGCCGATCGCGAGCACGATCAGCCCGCCGCCGCCGAGAATGCCGACCGGAAAATGGTTGGAGAGACGGCCGGCGATCGGCGCCATGATGCCGACGACGAGCGACCAGGGCGTGATTAAGAGGCCGGTCGCCACCGCGCTGAGGCCCAGCGTGTGCTCGAAATAGAACGGCAGCGCAACGAAGGCGAGGCCCTGCGTCGCGAACGAGCACAACGCGGTGGCGGCGGAGAGCGCGAACATCGGCCGGCGAAACAGGTCGAACGGCAGCATCGGCGCCGGATGATCCTTCTGGCGGCGCACCAGCAGCAGGCCGAGCACCAGCGCGGCGACCAGTTCCAGCGCGACGAATACCAGTTCGCCACTATGCGCGGCGCTGCCGAGCGCGACGATGGCCAGCCCCAGGCAGCCCGAGGTCAACAGCGCACCGACCAGATCGAAGGCGTGGGTCGAGCGCGGGGTCTGCGGCAGCGTCTTCAGCCCGATCAGTACCGCGGCGACGCCGAACGGCAGGTTGACGCCGAACAGCCAGGTCCAGGGCCCCACCGACAGGATCGCGGATGCGACCGTCGGCCCCACCGTGAAGGCGATGGCGACCACCAGCGCGTTCATGCCGAAGCCGTGTCCCTGCAGGCGTCGCGGATAGACGAAGCGCACCAGCGCGGTGTTGACGGCCATGATGCCGCTGCCGCCGAGACCCTGCAGCGCCCGCGCCACCAGCAGCGAGGGCAGCGACCAGGCGCAGGCGCAGGCCACCGACGCCAGCGTGAACAGCACCAGGCCGGCGAGATAGATGCGTTGATGCCCCACGATCTCGCCCAGCGCCGCGAGCGGCAGCATGGTCGCAACCAGCGCGATCTGGTAGATGTTGACGACCCAGACGACGTCGGCGGGACTGACCTTGAGATCGGCGGCGATGGCCGGCAGCGCCACGTTGGCGATCGCGACATCGAGCGATGCCATGGCCAGCGCGGTGAAGATGGCCAGGATCGCCCAGCGCCGGCGCTCGGCGGGCAAGCCGTCGATTTCGGCCGCCGTTTGATCGGGTGAGAGCGCGTCCATGGGCCTTGCGGGGTCCTGAATTGCATTTGAGCCGGCGGCGGGTCACCGGACGGCGCGGGAAGCGGGCGCGCGGTCCCCGGTTTCATCGTATACTTGCTTCTTATTATGCCAGCGCACCCGCGGACAGGCCCCCAACTGCATGCGGCTCATGCAGCGTCGTTGCCGCCGTTTCGCGCGCGCGGCTGTAGCGGTCGCGGTGGAAACCATGAGTTTCCGAGGTTACTCTGCGTCATCGCCGCGGCGCAGGCTATGGTGCGGCGTGTCGCCGCCCGGGATCGGGCGGCAGAGTTGCGTTCCATCCTGCTGCAAATTGAGGGATCCGCGATGACGATGAACGTACTGACGATCAGCGGCAGCCTGCGCAAGGGCTCCTACAATTCGGCACTGCAGCGCGCCCTGCCGGCGCTGGCGCCGGCCGGCATGAGCCTGACCCAGGCGCCGCCCTATGACGGCTTCCCGCTCTACAATGCCGACGCCCAGGCGAG
Source organism: Xanthobacteraceae bacterium (assembly GCA_052326245.1). Taxonomy (GTDB): domain Bacteria; phylum Pseudomonadota; class Alphaproteobacteria; order Rhizobiales; family Xanthobacteraceae; genus Bradyrhizobium_A. Next base: position 23,145 of record JBKQQE010000194.1, read on the forward strand.
CTCCGGCTTTCCCGCCGCGGTGACGGCTTTCGCGGACGCGATCCGCGCCGCCGACGGCGTCATCATCGTCACCCCGGAATACAATTATTCGGTGCCGGGCGCGCTCAAGAACGCCATCGACTGGGTGTCGCGCCTCGATCCCCAGCCGTTCAAGGACAAGCCGGTGGCGATCCAGTCGGCGACCGGCGGGCCGCTGGGCGGCGCGCGGATGCAATATCACCTGCGCTCGATCATGGTGTTCCTCAACGCCTACACCTTCAACACGCCCGAGATCTTCGTCGGCTCCGCGCACACCAAGTTCGACGACAAGCTCGAACTGAAGGACGAAGCCACGCGCAAATTCGTGGCGCTGCAGCTCGAGGGCTTCGCCAAATTCATCGCGCGCGTGCGCGACTAGTGCATGATGAGATTAGATCCGATCAGCTTTCCCGCAAGATCCGATAAGCTATCCCGTCGTCCTGAGGTGGCCGCGCATAGCGCGGCCCTCGAAGGGCGACGGCCAATTGTTAAAGAATCGGGCCGTTCATCCTTCGAGGCTCGCATTTGGAAGCCGGGTTTACCCGGCTTGCAACACTTTGGAAGAACGCAACTCGGCGAAAGCCGAGTTGCTATGCTCACCTCAGGATGACGGAAATGACTCAATCTCAATTCACCGCACTATCCCGCGCGCGGGCTTCGGCGGCGAGACCCGTCGCGATCCGGCCGGGCGTGTCCGCCAGCCGGGCTTTGCCAGCCGTTTGACCAGGAAGTCCGCGAGCACCTCGATCCGCGCCGGCCGGGGGCCGGCCGACGGCGTCACGAAGTGAAGCGCGCTCAACGGCAGCATCCGCCAGCCGGGGAGGAGGGTCTCCAGCCGCCCGTGGGCGAGCGCGTCGGCGGCGATGAAATCGGGTAGCGCGGCGATCCCCAATCCCGCGAGCAATGCCGGCATCAGCGCGTCGCCGTTGTTGGCGCGCAGCGGTCCGCCGGGGCGGACGCTGCACTGCTGCCCCGCGCCATTGCTGAATTGCCAGGTCTCCTGGGTGGTCGGCTGCGCGTAGCTCAGGCAGCGGTGGGTCGCGAGTTCGAGCGGATGGGCGGGCCGGCCGAAGCGATCGAGATAGGACGGCGCCGCCAGCACGTGCCGGTCGATGTCGCACAGCCGCCGCGCCACCAGCGAGGAGTCCGGCATCACCCCGATGCGCAGCGCCGCGTCGAAGCCCTCGCCGATCAGGTCGACGATGGCGTCGCTGAGGTGCAGGTCGACGGCGATGTCGGGGTATTGTTGCAGGAAGTCAGGCAGCAACGCCGCAATCTGGCGCAGCCCGAACGACATCGGAACCGCGAGCCGCACGCGGCCGCGGGGCGTCGCCGACTGCGCCAGCGCGTCGGTCTCGGCGGCCTCGCCCTCGGCCAGGATGCGCGCGGCGCGCTCCGCCAGCGCCTTGCCCGCGTCGGTCAGCGAAAACCGGCGCGAGGTGCGGTTGAACAGCCGCGTGCCCAGCCGTGCCTCGACGCGGGCGACGGCTTTCGAGACGGTGGCCTTGGAGATGCCGAGTTCGGTCGCCGCGCCGACGAACGAGCGCATCTCGACGACCTTGGCGAAGATCGCCAGTCCTTCCAGGTCGGGAAGCTTTGACACCGTGCCTCGCAGCGAACAAAGGGGCGATCGAACACTGCCCCTGCGGGACCGGCAACGCAAGGCAAGCCGCGCCGCGACCGCATGGCGGGCATCCCGCGATCAACTGCCCGGGAGTGGTGCTGGCGCGGCCGCGGCAAAAGCAGTATCGGTTTGCCAACAATCTTGAATCCGATGGGGATAAAGCGATGACGAGATCCGGCAGCAACCGAACTTACAAGGTCGCGGTGATCGCCGGTGACGGCATCGGCAAGGAAGTGGTGCCGGAAGGATTGCGGGTGCTGGAAGCCGCCGCGAAGAAATTCAACTTCAGGCTCGACCTCGAAACCTTCGATTTCGCCTCTTACGACTACTATGCCAGGCACGGGCAGATGATGCCCGACGACTGGAAGACCCGGGTCGGCAGCCATGACGCCATCTTCTTCGGCGCGGTGGGCTGGCCGGCCAAGATCCCGGACCACATTTCGCTGTGGGGCTCGCTGATCCTGTTCCGGCGCGAGTTCGACCAGTATGTCAACCTGCGCCCGGTGCGGCTGATGCCGGGCGTGCGCTCGCCGCTGGCGGGGCGCCAGCCCGGCGACATCGACTTCTTCGTGGTCCGCGAAAACACCGAAGGCGAATATTCCGCGATGGGCGGCCGCGCCTTTCCGGGCACCGCGCGCGAATTCGTGGTGCAGGAAACCGTGATGACCCGAATCGGGGTCGACCGCATCCTGAAGTTCGCCTTCGAGCTTGCCGGCAAGCGCGACAAGAAGCACCTCACCTCGGCGACCAAGTCCAACGGCATCTCGATCTCGATGCCGTACTGGGACGAACGCGTCGAGGAGATGGCCAAGCAGTATCCGGGGGTGCGCTGGGACAAGTACCACATCGATATCCTGACGGCGCATTTCGTCATGAACCCGGACCGCTTCGACGTGGTGGTGGCCTCCAACCTGTTCGGCGACATCCTGTCCGATCTCGGGCCGGCCTGCACCGGAACCATCGGTATCGCGCCGTCCGGCAACATCAACCCCGAGCGCGCGTTTCCATCCCTGTTCGAACCGGTGCACGGCTCGGCGCCCGACATCGCCGGGCAGGGGATCGCCAATCCGATCGGCCAGATCTGGTCGGCGGCCATGATGCTCGACCATCTCGGCGAGGTGGAGGCCGGTCAGGCCATTGTCGCGGCAATCGAAACCGTGCTGAAGCAAGAGCGCCTGCGCACCCGCGATCTGGGCGGCCGCGCCGACACGGTGTCCTGCGGCAAGGCGGTGGCCGAGGTGCTGGGCTGACGCGGCGCCTCCCGTCCGTGGCGGCAGCCGGCGCCGGACCCTGACCGGGCGCGCGGCTGCCCCGGGGACAGCCAAAAAATGCCGCTTTTTCAGCGATCCTGATCGGCGCCGGTGGGTCGAAAGATCGCGGCACGGCAATTTTGTGAACAGCCGGGCACGGATTGACAAGCCGCTGCCATTGGCGCGGATAGCCGTTGCTGGCTAAGATTGATTCCGCGCTAGTGGTCCGATTCCAACATTTGCACCCCGTCTCAGCGGGCGCTTTGCAAATGTTGGAATCAAAGGACCACTAGCTAAGTTAAAGTAGCTAGTGGAGTTTTGGATTTGACGTTCGCTTCACGAGCCCGCGGCTGGGTGGGTAGCGAATGTCAAATCCACTCCACTAGCGGTCGCGCCGATTCCCGGCTGCGGCACCCATCCCACGGCTTTTTGCCAGAGTTCTGGCGTCCACGACGAAGACGGATCGCGCATGCTCGACCCAGTTCAGAAAATCGACGTCGGCGCGGAAGACGGCGCCGCCCGGCGCTCCCTGAGCATCGCCTTCGGACTGGAGCGCATCGGGCTCATTGCCATGCGCGCGCCGATCCTGTCCTGCGTCGTGCTGGTCGCGCTGTGCATCGGCGCGTTTTTCGGGCTGCAGCGGATCAAGATCGACGATTCGCTGAGCCAGCTGTTTCGGTCCGACACCCGCGAATACAAGCAATACGAGGAAGTGACCAAGCGCTTCCCCTCGACCGAATTCGACGTGCTCGTGGTCGTCGAGGGCAAGACCCTGCTGCAGCGGGACAATCTCGAAAAGCTGCGGGACCTGGTCACCGACCTGCAACTGGTCGACGGCACCCGCGGCATCATCTCGCTGTTCTCAGCCCGCCAGGCGCCGGCGCCCGGCAAGTTCCCGGCGGCGCTGTTTCCGGAAACCCTGCCGGAGGGCGAGGCCTACGACAAATTCATCGAGACCGTGAGGTCCAACGAGATCATCCGCGGCAAGCTGTTGTCGGAGGACGGCACGCTGGCGCTGGCGGTGCTGTCGCTCGAGCCCGCGGTGGTCTCGAGCAAGGGGCTCAACGCCACCGTCGGCGAGATCCGCAAGGTGATGAAGGAAGATCTCGGCGATACCGGGCTGTCGGTCGAACTGTCGGGCGTGCCGGTGATGCAACTCGAGATCCGCAACGCGGTGGAGCGCGACGGCCTGATCTACAACGTCGCCGGCATTCTCGCCGGCTGCCTGATCGCGATCGCGTTCTTCCGCAAGATCTCCTTCATGATCGTGGCGGCGTTCCCGCCGCTGCTCGCCATCCTGCTCGCGCTGGGAGGTCTCGGCTGGGCGGGGTTTAGCCTCAACATGTTCCTCAACGTGATGACGCCGCTGATCATGGTGATCAGCTTCTCCGATTCGATGCAGCTGACCTTCGCCGCGCGCGACCGTCTGATCGCCGGCGAAGACAAGGTCTCCGCCTTCGCCAACGCGGTGCGCGTGGTCGGGCCGGCCTGCGTGCTGACCCACGCCACCGCGGGCATTTCGTTCCTGGCCCTGCAGTTCTCCAATTCCGACCTGATCCGCGCCTTCGGCGAAGCCGGGCTCGCGGCCACCGTGATCGCGCTCTTGGCGGTGCTGTCGCTGGTGCCCACCTTCGGCATCCTGCTGGTGCGCGGCGAACAGAAATTCGCCGCCAAGTTCAAGAGCGCCGACGCCGGCGTCAACGCGCTGCGCCGCTTCTGCGCCTGGATCGCGGTCCGCATGGTGGGCCGGCCGGCGCTGTTCAGCCTGATCGCGCTGCTGGTGGTCGGCGGGCTGGCCTTCGCCTATTCCAACCTGCAGCCGCGCTACCGGCTCGCCGATCAGGTGCCCGACAAGCAGCAGGCGGTCGCGGCCAGCGGCCGGCTCGATGCCAAGCTGAGGGGCGCCAACCCGATCGACGTGCTGATCGAATTCCCCAAGGGCGCGTCGCTCTATGACCCGAACACGCTGCAGACCATCGCCGACGTCCACGCGCTGGTGGAAAAACAGGCCGGCGTCGGCAATGTCTGGTCGCTGGAGACGCTGCGGCGCTGGCTCGCGGAGAAGGCCGGAACCCACGACGTCGCCACGCTGAAGGAATATGTCGACGTCATCCCCGACCACCTGAAGCGGCGCTTCATCTCCGCCGAGCAGGACGCGGTGGTGGTGTCGGCGCGCGTGCCGGATCTCGATTCCAGCCAGATCCTGCCGGTCGTGGAGCACCTCGACAAGGCGATGGACGCCATCCGCGCCAAGCATCCCGGCTACGAGATCGCGGTCACCGGTCTTTCCGCCATCGCGGCGCGCAACAGCGCCAACATGATCGAGAAGCTGAATGCGGGGCTGACCATCGAGTTCGCGTTCGTCGCCGTCTTCATCGGGCTGGCGTTCCGATCGGTGGTGGTGATGTTCTCCTCCATCCTGCCGGGCATCTTCCCGGTGGTACTGTCCGGCACCGTGTTGTGGGCGCTCGGGGAGGGCCTGCAGTTCGCCAGCGTGGTGGCGCTGACGGTGTCATTCGGACTGGGACTGAGCGCGACGATTCACTTCCTCAACCGGCTGCGGCTCGAGAACACCCCCGGCTCCGATCCGGCGGTGGCGGTGGAGCGGGCGACGGTGCTGGTCGGTCCGGCGCTGATCCTCACCACGGTGGTGCTCGCCTGCGGCCTGGTGGTGATGGTGTTTTCCGACCTGCCGTCGCTGCGGCTGTTCGGCTGGCTGAGCGCGTTCTCGATGATCGCGGCGCTGGTCGCGGACCTCTTCATCCTGCGTCCGACCGCGATGTTCCTGATCAGCCTGTCGCAAAAATTGCGCGCGATGTGGGCGCGCCCGGCCGGCTCGCAATCCTGAGCATGCGTCGATTGCCGACGACAAAGGCGGCCCCCGGTGCCGGGAGCCGCCTTGTTGTTTCGAGCGCCGGTCTGGTTAGCGGTTCAGCGAGATCTGGACGCCGCGCAGGTCGGTCGTATCCTTTGAGCTGATGGAGATGGTTTGCTTGTTGCCGTGCACCACCATGGTCAGCGCGGCATGGAAGCTGATGCCTGTCACAATGGCATTGTATTGGCCGCGACTGGTGCGTCCCTCGATATTGCCGCCCACATTGCGGGTCGCCTCCGCCCACGCGCCGCTCAGCCTGCCGCCGTCGTTGACGAGGCTGCTCGACAGATCAAAATGGTAGCTGTCGCTGGCGCAGCGGATGGACTGATGCAGATTGTTGCCCTGGCCGTCGACCGTGTAGTTGGCGCGGCAGCGGATGCGCTCGGTGCCGTTGTCGCCCACCAGGATCGTGCCGCTGCCGGACCAGGCGCCCTCGAGCCCGGCGAACGGGCCGACGGACTGGGCGTGGCTCGCGGGCGCGGCCATCGCCACGGAGGCGACGACGCAAGCCGCTTTCAGGGTCAGCCAAGACGAATTTCCAAGCGCTTTCATTGGGGGGTCCTTGAGATCAACGTGCTTAGGGACGATCGCGAATGCTGCAGTCTCTTGAATCGGTGCCACCTGGTTTAGTGGCACCGTGCCGCCCGGGGTTCAATCCATGAGGCGCGGCCCCATGAAACCGGCACCCAAAGGTTCCGTTACCATTTCCGGCCACCCGGCGCGACCTACCGCTTCGCGCGCAGATATAGGCAGCCACATGACCGTTGCACAGTATTGCAAAGCTTTTACTGCCGATCGCTGGCGAAATTGCCAGAAACCGTCCGCCATTGCCATGGCCCCGGCGCGTACCCGCTTTGCATTGTCCGGGCATTCTGGTTGCAGCATGCTCCGGGTCGTCATTCTCCGCCCGTCTCGCGGTTGCCGGAAGCCTGGGCGGACGGTTTGCCGGGCCTGATACCCGGTTTCCGAAGTTCGTGAAAGAGGTTGCCGCGATGTATCACGAACTTCGGAAAGTGGGCACCAGCTGACGCCGAATCGCGGTGGACAGAGAACAGGTTAGCGGGCCGTGCCGGAATCGTCAGGCGGCTAACGGGGTCGGGATGGCCTCGCGCGTTGGTTCAGGTAGCCTCCACCCAGTTCGAAAGGGAGTTGCAGGTCGATGAACGTCAAACGAGGCCGTCGATTCGCCCGGGGATGCATCGGGACCGCGGCATTTGCCTGCTGCGTCATCGTCGCCGCGGCGAGGGCTGAAGACGCCAGGCCGCAACCGGCCTGGCAGCCCAAGAACGGACCCTATGCGGCGCCCGACGGGGATTTTCGCGGGCGGTGTCTGGATTTCGGCGATCTCACGCTCGATCTCGCCAGAAGGTCGATCGGCGGCGGCGGCGGCGAATGCGACATTGTGAAATCGACCTATCCGCAGCCCGGCGTGCTCAAACTGGAGATGTCATGCACCGATGACTCCAGCGAACGCCGGCATCAGGAGAACGCGGTGATCGAACGCATCGATGACGACCTGATCTTCTATCGGGAAACCCAAAACGGGAGATTCGATCGACCGCAAACGCAGATGCAGTTTTGCGGAGAAACGATTCAGAAGATGTACGAAGACGCGCAAAAGAAGCAATTGGGCTGGCATCCGGGAGCAAGCGCCGAGGGCGGCTGGTGCCGAGGTCGCCACCGTGCGACGGCGCGGTTCGCCGTCAATACGTCGCCCGGCCGCCCGAAAGATCGAACACCGCGCCGGTGGCGAAAGCGCACTCTTCCGATGCCAGCCACGCCACCATCGCCGCCAGCTCTTCCACCAGCACGAACCGGCCGCGCGGGATTTTGGACAGCATGAAGTCGATGTGCTGCGGCGTCATCTGGTCGAAGATCGCCGTGCGCGCCGCCGCCGGCGTCACCGCGTTGACCGCGATCGGGGTGTGAGCCAGTTCCTTGCCGAGCGACTTGGTCAGCGCGATCACGCCGGCCTTCGACGCCGAGTAGTGGGCGGCATTGGGGTTGCCTTCCTTGCCGGCAATGGAAGCGATGTTGACGATACGGCCGTAGTTCTGTTGCAGCATCACCGGCACGACGGCCTTGCAGCAGATGAAGGGGCCATCGAGATTGACCCGCATCACCTTGCGCCATTCGTCGAGATCGGTGTCCCAGACCGTGCGGTTGACGCCGGCAATGCCGGCGTTATTGACCAGGATGTCGATGCCGCCGAAGGCCTTCAGCGTTGCATCGCGTGCCGCTTCGACCGCGGCGAGATCGCTGACATCCGCCCCGACGGAAATTACCGCGGGCCCAAGCGCCCGCGCGGTTGTCCCGG
>JBKQQE010000195.1:0-2631 GCA_052326245.1 Xanthobacteraceae bacterium
AGCCAAGTTTACGCAGCCTGCGTAAACTTGGCTGCGGGCCGCGTCTCGAAGGATGACAGCCCGTGCTTGCAGATCCTCGGCCGTTCATCCTTCGAGGCTCGCTACGCTCGCACCTCAGGATGACGGCGCGAGCATTGGAACGTGACACCTTCAGTTTCACAACTTCGCCAGATACGGCTCGAGCGCGGCGAGGCTCGCCAGCGTGTTGGCCGGCGCGTAGAGATCGACGTAAGGAAGCGCCGCCTTGATCCCCGCCGCTTCCGGCGCGTAGTCCTTCCAGCCCATCATCGGGTTGAGCCAGGCGATGCGCCGGCAGCGCCGTGCGAGAGCCGCCATCTCGCGGCCGAGCAGCGCCGCGTCGCCGGTTTCGTAGCCGTCGGACACGATCATGACGCAGGTGCGCGAATGGATGACGCGGGCGGCGTGGCCGCGATTGAAGGTCTCGAGGCTTTCGCCGATCCGGGTGCCGCCGCCGGCGCCCTGCGCCATCACCGCCAGCCGATCGAGCGCGCGCGCCGGGTCACGCTCCTTCATGGCGTCGGAGACGTGGGCCAGCCTGGTGTGGAACAGAAACGCCTCGGCCTGCCGGAATTCGTCGAGCACGCCGTGGATGAAGCGCACGAACACGCTGGTGTACATGCTCATGGAGCCCGAGGCATCGAGCAGCACCACCAGGCGCAGCGGCTTGTCGCGGCGCCGTCGCTTCACCAGGCTGATGGCGGCGCCGCCATGGCTGATATTGGCGTGGATGGTGCGCCGCAGGTCGAGCCGCCGGCCGCGCCGGGTGGCGCGGTCGCGCCGGGTCAGCCGCGTGCGCATGACGCGCGCGAGCCGCGCCGCCGCTTCGTGGGCGTGAGCGATCTCGGCCGGATCGGTGAACTTGCGGAAATCAACATTTGCCAGATTGTCGACGCGCGAGGCGCCTTCCATGCGGCCCTCGCCGTCGCGCGCCTCGGGCGCGTCGTCCGGCGTCGCCAGCTGCTCGGTGGCGCCGTCGCCCCGTTCGCGCGCCGCGCCCGCGTCCTGCAGCGTTTTCAGCGACGGACTGTTGGCGGCCTTGGAAGAGCCCATGGTCAGCGAGCGCGATTTCACCCGCTGGCCGAGCCAGAACGCATCGAACAGGCCGTCGAATTTCTCCCAGTCGGAGCGCCGCGCCGAGAACAGGTGCTTGAACGCCGAGCGCAGCAGTGCCGGCCGCTCCGCATAGCCCGAGGCCATCAGGCGCGCGGCGTCCTGGCCTTCCTTCAGGCCGACCGCGAAGGCGTTGTCGCGCAGCGTCTTCAGAAACGCCGACAGCTTCGACGCCACCAGGCGGGAAGCCTCGTTCGTCTCGTCGCAGGTCATCGGCGTTCCGCAGCAGCTCATGCCACCTTCCCCAGCAGACGCGCGGTCACTTCCGGCCGGAACCGCGCCTTGTCCTCGCGCGTCTTGATCAGGCACATCAGGGTGTCGTGGACGATCTCCGGCGCGTCGTGCAGGTCGCGGACGTCGAGCCCCACCAGCGCGGCGGCCCAGTCCAGCGTCTCGGCAACGCCCGGGGTCTTGCGCAGTTCCTCCTTGCGCACGCTCTCGACCAGGCGGGCGATCTGCAGCGCCAGCGAGGTGGAAACGCCGGCGACGCGCGCCATGATGATGCGCGCCTCGCGGTCGACGTCGGGATAGTCCACATAGTGGTAGAGGCAGCGGCGGCGCAACGCGTCCGACAGCTCGCGGGTGCCGTTGGAGGTCAGCACCACATAGGGCACCGAGATCGCCGTCACGGTGCCGAGCTCGGGGATCGAGATCTGGAAGTCGGACAACAGTTCCAGCAGGAACGCCTCGAACTCGTCGTCGGCGCGGTCGATCTCGTCGATCAGCAGCACCGGCGGATCGACGCGGCGGATCGCCGCCAGCAGCGGCCGCTCCAGCAGATACTTCTCCGAGAAGATCTGGTCCTCGATGGCTTCCGCGCCCTCGCCGTGATGGGCCTGGATCGCCAGAAGCTGGCGCTGGTAGTTCCACTCGTACAGCGCCGCGGACTGGTCCAGCCCCTCGTAGCATTGCAGGCGGATCAGCTCGGTGTCGAAGGCCGACGCCAGCGCGCGCGCCACCTCGGTCTTGCCGACGCCCGCCTCGCCTTCCAATAGCAGCGGCCGCCGCAGCATGCACATCAGCGAGATCGCGGTCGCGAGTTCGCCGTCGGCGACATAGCCGGACGCCGCAAGCCGCTCCGCGATCTGGTCGCGATTCATCATGAGCCTTGATCACCTCTCCTCAAAGGAGCTCTCGATTGTTTCACTCGTCATGGCCGGGCTTGACCCGGCCATCCACGCTTTTGTCGAGGTAAAGAGTGGATGCGCGGGTCAAGCCCGCGCATGACGAAAGAGGAGCCCCTTTACGCAAACACCCCCAGGCTCTTGGCCGCCTTCCAGTTGCGCCAGTAGTCGTGCGGCATCTGGATGTGGGTCGAGCCCAGGAACGAGAAGGCGTCGTTGACGGCGTTGGAAAACGCCGGCACGCCGCCGACATTGGGGCTCTCGCCGACGCCCTTGGCGCCGATCGGGTGATGCGGCGACGGGGTGACGGTCTCGCCGAGCTCCCAGGACGGGCATTCCATCGTGGTCGGCAGCAGGTAGTCCATGAACGACCCGC
>JBKQQE010000196.1:0-6820 GCA_052326245.1 Xanthobacteraceae bacterium
CATATATTTTCTGACAGGGCAAGAGCCCAAACGGGGAAACGTCTCATGAAACTCGCCACCTACCGAAGCCAAGGCGTCGAACGCGTCGGGCTTGTCCATCAGGCCGATGCGCAAGTGTTCGACGTCGCGGCCGCGGCCGATCGTGCCGGGCAATCGAATTCCGATTTCAAGTCAATGCTTTCGCTGATCGACGCGGGGCCTGCTGCGCTGGATGCGGCGGGCAACCTGTTCGCCCGCTATGGCAAGGAGGAGGATCTCTCCGCCGCGGTCGCCGCGGTCGAGATCCTGGCGCCAGTGCCCGAACCACGGCAGATGCGCGACGCCATGTCGTTCCCGGTCCACATCCTCCAGGCACCCCGCGGCATGCGCAAACTGATGGCGCGCGCCAAAGGCGACATGGCGGAATTGGCGCGGATCGACGCCGAGCCGCTGCCCGAGCTGCCCGCCATCTACCGCAAGCAGCCGATCTTCTACATCACCAACCGCTTCAGCGTGCGCGGCACCAACACCACGGTGAAATGGCCGCGTTACAGCCAGGTGATGGATTACGAGCTCGAACTCGGGATCATCACCAGGGGCAAGGGCGCCAACATCTCCGCCGCCAAGGCCAGGGATCACATCTTCGGCTACACCATCTTCAACGACTTCTCGGCGCGCGACGCCCAGCGGATCGAGATGGAGGGCGGGCTCGGCCCCGCCAAGGGCAAGAGCTTCGACGGCGGCAACGTGCTCGGCCCCTGGATTGTCACGCCCGACGAAATCGGCGATCCATACCGGCTGAAGATGGAGGTCCGCGTCAACGGGCAGCGGCGCTCGATCGGCGTGACCGACGCCATGCTGTTCTCGTTCGAGGAAATCATCGCCCATGTCAGCAAGGACGAGACCTTGATGCCGGGGGAATTCATCGGCTCGGGCACCGTCGGCAATGGCTGCGGCCTCGAACTCGGCCAGTTCCTCGACGACGGCGACAGCATCGAACTCGAGGTCGAGAAAATCGGCATTCTGAAGAACAAGGTCGAACGGCAGGCGGCCTGACGTCCAGCCCAAAGAACCATACCGGGAGAGAACCATGGCACGACGACTGATCGACATTTCCGTCGCTCTCGAAAACGACGTTCCCGCCGACCCGCCCGGCGGTCATCCGACGATCCAGTACATCGACCACCAGCAGGGATTGCCGCGCATGCTGCAATTCTTCGAAGGGCTGAAGGCGGAGGATCTGCCCGATGGCCAGGGCTGGGCGGTCGAGCAGGTCAACCTGTCGACCCACAACGGCACCCATCTCGACGCGCAGTGGCACTTCCACCCGACCATGAACCGCGGCGAGCGGGCCTGGACCATCGACGAGGTGCCGCTGGAATGGTGCCTGCAACCGGGCGTCAAACTCGATTTCCGCCATTTCCCGGACGGCTACGTGGCGACCGCAGCCGACGTCGAGGCCGAACTGAAACGGATCGGCCATACCCTGAAGCCGCTCGAAATCGTCGTCGTCAACACCAGTGCGGGCGCCAAGTTCGGCCGCCCCGACTACGTCGTGTCCGGCTGCGGCATGGGCTACGAGGCGACGATGTATCTGCTGGAGCATGGCGTCCGCCTGACCGGCACCGACGGCTGGAGCTGGGACGCGCCGTTCGTCTTCACCGCCCGGAAATACGCGGAAACCAAGGACGCCAGCCTGATCTGGGAGGGCCACAAGGCGGGCCGCCATATCGGTTATTGCCATCTCGAAAAACTGCACAATCTGGAGCTGTTGCCGTCGACCGGGTTCACCGTGTCGTGCTTCCCGGTCAAGATCGCGCGCGCCTCGGCGGGCTGGACCCGCGCCGTCGCCATTCTGGACACCTGAGCCGCCGGGTCGGCGGTCGCCTGGACCCTGCCCTGGACCTGGCGACCGCAGGTCCATCGATCGCTGAACTTGCGGCAGCCGGTGTAGGAATTTCAAGTCGGCGGCACTAGACTGTTCTGTAGCCCGCTCAGCCCACGGAGACAGCAATGACCATTCCCGACGACGTCACCCGGCTGCAGACGAGCATGTCGGCGGCAATTCACGATCATTGGAAAGCCTTCCTGGTCGAGGGCGTCCTGCTCGTCATTTTCGGGCTCGTGGCCATCGTGGTGCCGCCGCTCGCCAGTCTCGCGATCACCATCGTGCTCGGCTGGATGTTCCTGGTCAGCGGCGTCGTGCAGTTCGTCCTGACGTTTTCCGCCAGACACCTGCCCGGCTTCGGCTGGTCGCTGTTCTCGGCCCTGCTCGCCGCCGCGGCCGGAATCGTTCTGCTGCTGTGGCCGGTGCAGGGCATCGTCTCCCTGACCATCGTGATCGGGGTCTATTTCGTCATGGAGGGCGTCGCCACCGTGATGTACGCGCTGGACCATCGCAAGCAGCTGTCGCAGCGGTGGGGCTTCCTTGTCGTGGCCGGCGTGGTCGACCTCTTGATCGCGGCCATTATCATCATCGGCCTGCCCGGCTCGGCAGCCTGGGCGATCGGCCTGCTGGTGGGCATCAATCTGGTGTTCGGCGGCGCGGCCCTGACCGCCATGGCGCTCGCGGCGCGCAACAGTTGATGCGGGGCCGAGGCCTCAGCAGCCGCGGCAGATGCTCTTGATCTTGCGGTCGAGCGCCTTGTCATCGGCGTCGTTCGGATTGCTGCCGGGCGCGGCAGGAGCGACATCGGAGCGGGTCGGCTGGCGATGCCCGACCGGCGCGGGCAAAGGCGTTGTTCTGACGCCCCCGGTGCCCGTGGAATTCCCGCCGGTCTGCGCCAGCGCCCCGGTGACGACGGCGAAGGAGAGGATGATGATTGCTGGTGCCAAACGCGACATGGTTCTCCTCCTAAGTTCAAACCAATCTAACCGACTCCGCCAACGCGCAACAACCGGGATGCAGCAGCTGTGCACCATCCCGCCTGCCCGGCCGCCACAGTTCTTATCATCCGGACGGCAAAGCGCGATATTGATTTAGGACAACGAGTCATTCGCCAAATTTATCGGCCGGCGGATAGTCGTGAACGTCGCCGCAATAATCGACGACGCGATACCTTGACACCGACGGACCGTCGCCGGCGGTCGACAGATACCCGGGTCCGACCGGCGCCTTGCCGAAGCCTCCCGGAATGTCGAGCACATAGTCCGGCTGACACAGGCCCGAGACGCGTCCCCGCAGGGTCCGCATCAGCGCCTGCCCGGCTTTGATCGTGGTGCGCAGATGCGCGGTGCCCGGAGCGAGATCGCCGTGATGCAGGTAATAGGGCTTGATGCGGCATTCCACCAAGGTCCGCATCAAGGCTTCGAGCGTCGCGGCATCGTCGTTGACGCCCCGCAGCAGCACCGACTGGCTGACCAGCGGAATGCCGGCATCGACCAGCCGCGCGCAGGCTGCGCGGGCGCTGGCGCTGAATTCGCGCGGATGATTGGCGTGCACGGCGACCCAGACCGCGGCGCCCTCGACACGCAGCGCGGCGACGGTGTCGGCAGCAATCCGCGCCGGATCGGCAACCGGCACGCGGGTGTGGAGCCGGATGATCCTGACATGGTCGATCGCCGCGAGGTCGGCCATCACGTCGGCGAGCCGGCGCGGCGTCAGCATCAGCGGATCGCCGCCGGTCAGGATCACTTCCCAGATCTGCGGGTGGGCGCGGATATAGGCCAGCGCCTCGGCGTAAGCATCGGGCGACAGCGCACTCTCCTTGCCCGGGCCGACCATTTCGCGGCGAAAGCAGAACCGACAATACACCGCACAGACATGGACGAGCTTCAGCAGCACGCGGTCGGGATAGCGGTGCACGACGCCGCGGACCGGCGCGTATGTTTCATCACCAATCGGATCGGGCGTTTCGCCGGGTCCGGTCACCAGTTCGTCGCGTGTCGGGATATATTGCCGCGCGATCGGGTCGGCGGGATCGGCTGGATCGATCAACGCGGCAACATCGGGCGTCACCGCGACCGCGTAGCGCGCCGCGACGCGGTCGAGATCGGCGAGATCTTCTGCCGCGGCCAATCCGTGCGCCACCAGATCGGCGGCGCTGCGCAGGGTTGCCGGCGCGCGGGCGGGACGCGGGGCGCTCACGCCTCCGCCTCCGGCGGCGTCCAGGCGACCTGATCGATCCGGGTCGCGCCGCTGGCGAGCATCACCAGCCGGTCGAACCCCAGCGCCACGCCGCTTGCGGCCGGCATCCGCGCGACCGCGGCGAGAAAATCCTCGTCGATCGGATAGCGCTCACCGTACCGCAGCTGCTTTTTATCCATCGCCTGGATGAAGCGGGCGCGTTGCTCCGACGCGTCGGTCAGTTCGGCAAAGCCGTTGGCGAGCTCGACGCCGCAGGCATAGACCTCGAAGCGCTCGGCAACGCGCCGGTCCGAGGGCTTGACCCGGGCCAGCGCCGCTTCCGGCACCGGATAGTCGCAAAGCACCGTCACGCGCCCCTGGCCCAGATTCGGCTCGACCTGCGCCACCAGGATCTTGCTGAACAGATCCGACCAGCTGTCATCGTCGGCCACCCGCACCCAGCGCGCCGCCTGGGCCGCCAGCGCGGCCCGGTCCGTAACGCCGTCGGCCACGGTTCCGAGCAGATCGATCCCGGCGAAGCGGTCGAAGGCCTCCGCCACCGTCAGCCGTTCCGGCTCGGCTCCGGGATCGGCAATCCGTCCCCGCCAGGAAAACAGCCGTGTTCCGGCGGTTCGGGCCGCCGCGGCGATGACGGCGACCGTGTCGGCGATGACCGCGTCATAGGGCGCGCCCGCGCGATACCACTCGAGCATGGTGAACTCGCTCAGGTGCAGGTCGCCACGCTCGCGGTCGCGGAACACCCGCGCGAACTCGACAATTCGCTCCTCGCCGGCGGCAAGCAGCTTCTTGCAGGCGAATTCGGGCGAGGTTCGGAAATATCGGGTCAGGTGCCGCCCCGAGGGCAGCGTTACCACCGCCGAAAGCGCGTGGAGATGGGTTTCATTGCCGGGCGAGACCTGCAGAATCCCGGTTTCGACCTCGGTAAAGCCGGCGGCGGCGAACCACTCCCGCAGGGCGCGGGCGATGGCGGCCCGGGTCCGCAGGAACGGCCGGCGATCAGCGTGGCGGTCGGGCGCCCACCACGGCGACGGGGGGGCGCCATTCAGCATCGCCGTTTTGTCCGAATTCGCCGCAAAATGCTGGCATTGCCCAGGAATTTCACTATGTTGCCGGCCGAAACTGTCGAAACTGCTTCGCCCGCCGCCGGACATCCGGTCCCGGCCCGGCGCCAGCCCCGAACACCAGGAAACTGATCCGTGAGAGTCATCGCAAGTTCTATTCGCAAGGGCAACGTCATCGATGTCGATGGCAAGCTATATGTGGTTCTCAGCGCCGAGAACATCCATCCCGGCAAGGGAACCCCGGTCAGCCAGATCGAAATGCGCCGTATCAGCGACGGGGTGAAGGTCTCGGAGCGCTACAAGACCACCGACCAGGTCGAGCGCGCCACGCTTGAGGACCGAGATTTCAACTTCCTCTACGAGGATGGCGACGGCTTCCACTTCATGAACAACGAAACCTACGACCAGATCCTGGTCCCCAAGGCGATTGTCGGCTCGTCCGCGCCCTACTTGCAGGAAAATATGACGGTCAAGCTGTCGATGCACGACGTCAATCCGGTGGCAATCAATCTTCCCCAGCGCGTCACGCTCGAGGTGGTCGAGACCGAACCGGTCACCAAGGGGCAGACCGCCTCGTCGTCCTACAAGCCCGCCATTCTGTCCAACGGCGTTCGCACCGGCGTGCCGCCGCACATCGGTGTCGGCACCAGAATCGTGGTGATGACCGAAGACGGCTCTTACGTCGAGCGCGCCAAGGACTAAGATCGGGCGCAGCGACAGTAGCAGGTGGTGGCGGGGATTGAGCGGGGGCAACAGCCAGACTGGATCGGCGGTCCCCGGCGGGTCTCTCCGGCGGCCCTGGAGCGCACGGGCGATCCGCACCGCGCTCGCAGGCTCCATCGCCCTGCTTTGCCACCTCGATGCCGACGCGCAGGACTTCAAGACCCCGGTGGCAAACGTGATGCGACCGGACTGGCGTGCTGCCCACGAGGAGCTGCGTAGCGAGTTCGCCGCCCGGGCCGACGGCGCCGGCCTGCTGACCTTCAGCGGCGCCCGGCGGCTGCGGCCGGACGACCCACGGCGTTGGCCGGCCTTCGTTCAGCTGAACGCGATCACGTCGCAGGTATTTCCCGCGATCGACCAGAGCCCAGTGCCGGTGCTGCTGCCGTTCGACGCCGCCGCCTATCTCGGCGAGCGCGCCAGTGGGGTACCGGCGAGCGTGACCCCCACCCACTACCAGGCGGGGTTCCGGACCGCGATGTTCGATGCCGGGCCTGCCGGATACGACGCCGTGTTCGCGCTCGATCCGACCGGCGTACCCGACATGCCGGCACGCGTCTTCAAGAATCCGATCGAGGTGCACATCACCGGATCGCTGCTCGTCTATGCCATCGACGACCCGCTGGCGGGCAAGGGTGAGCCGGTGAAGGCGCTGGCGAGCCAGTTCCCGGGATTGCGGCGCGTGATCCGCGAGGGCTACGTCCGCTACGCGTTCACGCGCTTCGGCGTTCCTTACGTGGTCTCGATCCTGTGCCTGGACAGCGTACCGCGCCGCAACCGCCTCGCCTGCCGCGAAGCCTCCGTGGCGGCTGAGCGCTTCCTCGGCGCGCTGCGCGTCGCCGGCGGCAAACCGCACCGCCCGCGCGGCGATCTCACCGCCGCCCCGGTCGACCGGCCGCAGGCCCGATCGCCCGATTTCACCTACCGTCCGGTCGGGTCCCTCATCAGCAACAGCGGCTACCGCGGGCAACCC
>JBKQQE010000197.1:0-6479 GCA_052326245.1 Xanthobacteraceae bacterium
GTCGGACAGGCGCCGCTCGCCGTCGCCGTCCGGCCCAGGCGGCGCGTTCGCGCCGCGCCATCCAGTCGTTGCTGGCGTCGTCGGCGATGGCGATGATCTCGTCGGCCATGGCCATGTAGCCGATCTCGCGCGCCTGCCGGTAGCGCGCGCGGAAGCCGTCGCGGTCGACCTTGGTCCAGTGCAGCACCGCGCTGTCGGACGGCATGCCTTCGTCGTCGCAGATGTCGGCCAGCGTGCGGCCGGTGCGCAGCTGGTCGCAGATCCGCTCGGCCACCGCGGCCGTGTAGACCAGCGGGCCGCCTTTCGGCGGCCGCGAGCGCTGGTAGCGCGCGCCAAACCCGTGCAGGTCGAGGCGCGCCCAGCGGTGCACCGTGGCTTCGCAGGGCATGCCGTCGTCGCGGCAGATCGCGTTCAGGCTGCGGCCGGAATCCAGCTCGTCGCAGATCCGCTGCGCGATGGCGTCGGAATAGGTAATGTAGCGCGTCCGCATGGCGAACTCCTTTCGCGTCAATGATGTCGGGGGAGGCTGGCGCGGCCAACAAAAAACCCGCGCCGGGCGGGTCCGGAGCGGGTGCGATCATGACCATGCTGCGCGATTTGCCGTAACGCTTCAAGCGGCGGCTGGCGCCCTGTGAGTAACCCGCCTGTTGGCAGGCCGCGCCGCCGCCACGGCCGGGCTCGCGCTGACCGGTGGATCGGGGTCGCCAAATGCGGTAGGATCGCCCCTGCGGGACAAACGTCGAACCGGCCTCGGAGTTTTCGCATGGGGTGGTTTCGCAAGCATCAACCGGATAGCTGGGACACGCCCGACACGCGCCCGGCCGGCGACATCGAGGCGGCGCGCCAGGTCCGCGCCATCTGCGCCGCCGCGGTAACCTGCGCCAGCAAGCTCGCCAGGATCGGGCCGATCGACCACCGCGAAGCCGACCGCTACCAGGCCGCCCGGCAGCGCGCGATCGGCCTCGCGCAGGATATCGGCGACGCGCTGCTGCACGACGCCGCCATGCGCGACATCCTGGGTCTGTGCATGAAGGCCAACGACGTGGAAACCGCCGCGCTGCTGGCGCACGACATCCGCACCGACCTGATCCGCAAGGCGGTGGCGAAGGAGCACCCCTATTTCGGCGGCAGCGCCGGCTCCCGGGAGATTCCGCCGCCGCGGCATTGACGCGCGGCGGGCAAAGCGTGGATTGGATAGCACGCGGCTCAGGCCGCGTTGGTCACTGACTAGGTGTCAAGCCCGGCAATGACGGAAACAAATCAGCTCTCTGCGTCATGCCCGCGCTTGTCGCGGGCATCCACGTCTTAGCTGCATCGCCGCAAGAAAGACGTGGATGGCATAGCAACGCGGCTCTGGCCGCGTTGCGTCATTTCTCGGTGCCGCAAGTCGGATACATCCGACTTGCGGTGACAAGCCCGGCCATGACGAAGATGAATCACGCCCTACCCGGCGAACTCCTCGTAAAATCCCAGCTTGCGCTGCATCGGCGCGTCGTCGACCTGGAACAGGAATGCCGGCGCGGTGGTCGAGCGGTTGACGATCTCGACCCGGGAATGGGTCGGAACGGCGATGGTGTCCTGGTCGCCCCACGTCAGCGTGGCGCCGTCGATCTGCGCCTCGCCTTCGCCCTCCACCACGTGAAGAACCGCGGACGCCGACCGACGCACCGGCCGGATGCTCTCGCCCGGGCGCAGCATGATCGCGGAGAACCCCAGGATCGGCAGGCATTCCAGGCCGGTCTCGGGATTGACGTAGGCAAGCTGCACGATCTCGTTGGCGTCGGTGACGCCGGCGAGGTCGCCCAGCGCGGCGCGCGTCTCCTTCCACGGAAAGCGCCGCAGCGGATAGGCGTTGCGCGGCCCGTTCAGCGCCGCATAGGGCAACAGGCCGGAACGGCGGTAGCGGGTCTGCGAGGCGTCCGGCTGGTTGCGGACGGTCTGCGGCTTGCCGTCGAGGCAGTAGGAGGCTTCCAGCGCATACACCACCGGAAGGTCGAGCGCGTCGAGCCAGACCACCGGGCCAGAGCCGGCGTGGCCGTGCTCGTGCCACAGGCCCGACGGCGTCAGGATCAGGTCGCCCTTCTCCATCGGCAGCTTCTCGCCTTCGACCACGGTGAAGCCGCCCTCGCCTTCGACCACGAACCGCACCGCGCTCGGGCTGTGGCGGTGATTGGGCGCGGTTTCGCGCGGCAGGATCAGCTGCATGCCGATATAGATCGACGGCGTCGCCTGCATGTTCTCGAGACCGAGCCCTGGATTGGCGAGCACCAGCACGCGGCGCTCGGCCTTTTCGATCGGCGTCAGTTCGCCAGCCTGCAGCAGCCGCGGCCGGATGTCGGCGTAGCGCCAGACCATCGCTCGGGTCCGGCGCGTGGGCATGTCGTAGGGCAGCGCGGCGCGCAGGCTCGGCCACAGCGGCACCAGGTTGGTGGCGGTCAGGCCGTTGCGATAGTCGATCGGCAGCTCCTCAAGGGTCCCAAGTTCGGCCATGTCAACCTCCAGAATGACGATCTAAATTCACGGATGGACGGGATTCGCGCCGGCGGCGCCGGAGTTCGTCACGGGGCGAGGCAATTGCCGACGTTCCAGCCGTACAGCCAATCCAGCGCGTCGTAGAAGCGTTCCGGCGTGCGGCCCTGCCACATCGAATTGCGGATCTGACGCTCCATCCCCTTGGCGTGATAGATCCGTCCCATCTCGCGGCCCGACAGCACGATGCGCGCGGTGCGGGTGGTGCGGGAGCGCTGGTAGAGGTCGAACGCCCTGGCGATGTCGTTGTCGTTGACGCGCAGCGCCTCGCCGAGCGTGACCGCGTCCTCGAGCGCCATGCAGGCGCCCTGCGCCATGTACTGGGTGGTCGGATGCGCGGCGTCGCCGAGCAGCGTCACGCGGCCGAAGCTCCACTGCGCGATCGGCTCGCGGTCGGCGGTGGCCCAGCGCTTCCAGCTCTTCGGCAGGTCGATCAGCTGGCGCGCCTTCGGGCAGACTTCCTGGAAGTAGCTCTGCACTTCCTGCTTGCTACCCTCGGTGACGCCCCACTCCTCCTTGTTACGGCTGTGGAAGGTCACCACCACGTTGTACTGCTCGCCGCCGCGCAGCGGGTAATGCACCAGGTGGCAGTTCGGCCCCACCCAGATGCTGGCGGCGTTCCACTGCAGGTCCTTCGGGAAATCCTTCTTCTCCACCACGGAGCGGTAGACCACGTGGCCGGTCACCCGCGGCGGGTCGTTGACGTATTGCGCCCGCACCACCGACTTGCCGCCGTCGGCTGCGATCAGCGCGGCGCCGCGGTGGGCGACGCCGTGCTGGTCGTAGACGGTGACGCTGTCGGCGTCCTGCTCGACCCGCTCCACCCGCGTGGAGGTGAGGAATTCGACGCGGCCGGTTTCTTTGGCACCCTCGAGCAGCGAGAGGTGGATGTCGACGCGATGGATCACCGCGTAGGGGTTGCCGAACCGCTTGCGGAACGCTTCGCCGGTGGGAATGCGGCCGACCAGGGTTTCGTCGATGGCGTCGTGCATCACCATCTCGTCGGTGTAGACCGCGCGCCCGCGGGCCTTCTCGCCGACGCCGAGCGCGTCGAAGGCGTGAAAGGCATTGGGACCGAGCTGGATACCGGCGCCGATCTCGCCGATCTCGGGCGCCTGTTCGAGCACCACCACCTTAAAGCCCTGGCGCACCAGCGCCAGCGCCGCCGCCAGGCCGCCGATGCCGCCGCCGGCGACGAGGATGGGAAGCGCGGATGTCGGTTGGCTCATGGTTTCCTCCTTAAGCCGAAACATCGTTCGGGTGCGGTGCAGCGCGCCTTTCCTGGCGGGCGATTAATTACTCCGTACACGGATCATCCGTGTACTGTCAATCCCCCGGCCGGCCATTCGCGGCCACGCGCCGGTGCGCGGCGGACGCTCTGGCCGATGTTGCGGTCCGTCGGCGCAATCCGGTGCGCGAGCCGGGCTCTAACGCCACGTTTGGCCAGGCCCTATATTCGCCGGACCCGATTCGATCCCGGATGCGAGAGACCCGATGGAAGACCTCTACCAGATGCCCGGCCACCTGATCCGCCGCGTGCAGCAGATCTCCTCGGCGCTGTTCTTCGACGAATGCGGCAGCTTCGAACTGACCTCGGTGCAGTTCGCGGCGCTGAAAGCGATCCAGTCGCACCCCAGGATCGACGCGACGCGGCTGACGTCGCTGATCGCGATCGATCGCTCGACGCTCGGCAGCGTGCTGGAGCGGCTGGAGAAGAAAGGCTGGGTGGTGCGCTCCTCCAGCCCGACCGACAAGCGCGCCAAGCTGCTCTCGCTGACGCCGGCGGGACGCGAGGTGCTGAAGCAGGTGATGCCGGCGGTGCGCCGGGTGCAGAAACGGCTGGTTGCCCCGCTCGCGCCCACGGACCGCGAGGCGATCGTACGGCTGCTGCTGCAGATCGCGGAAGCCCACAACGATCTGCTGCCGGCGCCGGTCGGCGCCGCCGACCTGGGCTGAGGGTGGCGTAGCGTTCGGCGCGACGCCCCCCGCCCGCTCACCGCATCCGCGAACTCAGCCTGATCGTGCGGCCGTCCACGGCGAACCGGCCATAGCCGTGGTGGTGGATGGTCTTCGGATTCTTCTGCTTCGGATCGATCCAGACCTTGAGCACTTCAAGGATGAAGAGATCGTACTTCTTCACGAAGCCGGTATCGGCGACCCGGCATTCGAGGTTGGCGAAGCATTCGCCGACCAGCGGCGCGGCGACGTGTTCGGCCGCAAGCGGCGTCAGGCCGAACTTCTCGAACTTGTCGACGTTGCGGCCGGAGCAGTTGCCGATCCTGACCACCGTGGGCGCCTGCTTCAGCGCCGGCACCGCGATCACGCACTCCCCGGTCCGCCGCAGCGCCGCGAAGCTGAAATCCGCCGCGCTGACGACGCAGGCCAGCAGCGGCGGCTCGAACTCCACCATCATGTGCCATGACATGGTCATGACGTTGGCGCGGCCCTTGCTCCCCTTGCCGGACGTGGTCAGCAGCACCACCGGACCCGGCTCGAGCAGCTGATAGGCCTTCGACAACGGCAGGCTGTTCCAGCGTGAGCGTTCCATGGCCTGTCCTGTCGCGCATCATCGGGTCGGCGTTCGCCATGCCAATGTGAAGCCGGCCCGCTGCAGGTCTCCTTGACCCATCTCAACGGATATACCGATATTCGTGGCCCGGGATTTGCTATAAAGGTTTTCCAGTAACGCCTGATGCGAGCGCCGCTTGCGGCACCAACCGGGGCGGCCAATGACGACAGCTGGTGGTACCGCGGCCGGAGCCTCTGCTGCGGAGAAAATCGGCAACAAGCACGGAAGCGTCGCCGTGATCGCGCTATGCATCATCTTGTCGGCGAATTCGCCATCGGCTCACGGCGACGGTATTCCCGTCATACCCAATATGCGTATTCCCGTCGCGCCGCCCATCTTGCCCGGCATCTCTCCGCCTTGGGATAAAATCGACGACCTGGTCGCTGCGATAAAGCAACATCTTTCGGCCTGCAGCGAGGTCACGGACAAGCAGACCGACCTCTCGCGCCAGTGCAGCGACGAAAAAGCGGACTTGCTGTCGCGGCAACGGAAGATCGGTTTATCCGACGGTCTCATCAATGAGAGGCTGAACGCTGAAAGCCCGGCAGCGCAGCCGCGTTGGCCGTAGGTCCGACCAAGCGTGCAATCGACGCATTCCTTGCATTTGATCCACCTCAACGAATGCACCGCTATTTGTGGCTCACATAATTTCACGCTCGATCCGAGCGCTGCTGCCGGCCAGGGTTCGACGAATGACGAGGACTGCGGGTGATATGGCGGGCGGAGCCCTCGCCATGACGCGAGTTGGCAATAGGCACAGCACCATGGCCGTCGCCGCCATCGCGTTATGGATCGCCGTTTCGGCGATTTCGCCGTCGGTGGCGGGCACCTTCCGATCGCCCGGCGTCTCGCAGTCGTGGGAGAAAATCGACGAACTGGTCGCGGCGATCGAGCAGCATCTCTCGGTCTGCAGCGAGACGACCGACCAGCAGACCCACCTCTCGCTTCAGTGCGGCAACGAAAAGGCCGATCTGTTGTCGCAGCAGGAGAAGCTCGGCGTATCCGACAGCGTCATCAATGAGAGGCTGAACGCCAAAGGTCCGGTACCGCCGCTGCGTTGGCCCTAGTGCCCGCTTTTCGAAGTTCATGATACATTGCGGCGACTTCTTTCACGAACTTCGAAAAGCACGAAAAGCAAAGGGCTGCCGCCCCCGTGAGGAAATGGATCGCGACCGCCCTGCTTGCACTCCTTGTCGCTTGTCCGGCATCCGGCGGACGCGCAGGGTCTGCCGCTTCAGGCGGCGCGGAAAACGGCGGCGAAATCGCGATCTATCCGCAGCTCGGGCATACCGAGGCCGTCAATGCGGTTGTCTTTTCACCCGACGGCCAGCTGCTGTTCTCCGGCAGCACCGACAACGCCATCAAGGTGTGGGACGTCGAA
>JBKQQE010000198.1:0-4361 GCA_052326245.1 Xanthobacteraceae bacterium
CCTATCTCGGCGAAGTGGTGGCCGCGTCGGGCGACCGGGTCGTCTATGACGGTCATCTCGTCCTTGAGGCATGAGGCCGCGATGATCGAGGCGCCGCAACCGCGTTTCGGCCAGCCGTCATGACCGCGCTCGAGATCGGCTTTCTCGCGTCCCATGGCGGAACCAGTATGCGGGAGATTGTCGGCGCGATCGCCACGGGCGAGCTCCATGCGCACGCGCGGATCGTCATCGGCAACAACGCGGATGCCCCGGCCCTGGCGTTTGCGCGGCAGAACGGCATCCCGTTCCGGCACATCAGCGCGAAAACCGAAGGCGGCGACGCCGCCGCGGACGCGGCCATCCGCAGCGCGCTGGAAACCAGCAAAGTCGAATGGGTGGTGATGTCCGGCTACCTGCGCAAGCTTGGGCCGCAGACCCTGCAGCGCTATCGCGGCCGCATCCTCAACATCCATCCCGCCCTGCTGCCGAAATTCGGCGGCCAGGGAATGTACGGGCGCCGTATCCATGAGGCCGTGATCGCCGCCGGCGAATCCGTCAGCGGAATCACGGTGCATGTTGTCGACGAGGAATATGATCACGGCGAGATCATCGCGCAGTACCCGGTCCCGGTGCTGCCGGGCGACAGCGTCGACGATCTGCAGCAGCGCGTCACCGCGGCCGAGCCCGCATTTTTCGTCGAGGTCCTGAAATCCATCGCTGCGCGGGGCGAGTCGTAGGGCACGGGCACCGGGAGCCGATCAAAGACAACTGGCGCGGGACGTGGCAGAAAGTGCTTTGCACCGACTGACGGCAAAGAGATATCCGCATGATCAAGCTCTACGGATCCGGCCCCAATTTCGATCTGCCCGACGCAAGTCCATTCGTCACCAAGGCGGAGACCTTGCTGCGAATGACGAAACTGCCTTTCGAGCATCGCCCGATGAGCTTCTCGAAGGCGCCAAAGAAGAAGATTCCCTATATCGACGACGACGGCCTTGTGCTCGGCGACTCGACGTTCATCCGCTGGCATCTCGAGCAGAAATACGGAATCGATCTTGATAACGGCCTGAGCCAGGAGCAGCGCGCGATCGCCTGGGCTTTCGAGAAGATGGCCGAGGACAACCTCTACTGGGCTCTCATCGACCTGCGCTGGATGATGCCGGAGAATTTCGAGAGAGGGCCAAAGCTGTTTTTCCGCAGCGTGCCAGCCCCCGTCCGCCCGCTGATCGTCGCGGTCGTGCGCCGGCAGGTTCGAAAGTCGCTGTATTACCAGGGAATGGGGCGCCACAGCCAGGCGGACATCGCGCGCCTCGGAACGCGGTCCGTTGCCGCGATCGCGGATTATCTGGGCGCAAAGCCCTTCTTCATGGGCGAGCAGCCAACCGCTGTCGATGCGACGATCTTCGCCTTTGTATCCGGGGTGCTCTGCCCGACTTTCCAATCACCGGTGCAGCAGGCAGCCTGGAGCCGTGACACCCTGCGACGCTATATCGGCCGAATGACCGCGCGGTTCTATCCGGAGTACGAGCAGATCGCCGGATGCGAGGCTGAAGCCTGATCCGTTCAGGGCGCACGCAGTCAACACCTGCTCGTCGCCGGGGCAGCGCTGGTTTGAATTCGGTCGGCGCGACCGGATCGGATCAGCTCACTTTGAGGTTTTCGGCCGAAACCTTGCCGCGGTTCTCGACCAGTTCGTATTCCACGACCTGATTCTCGTTGAGCGTGCTCAAGCCTGCCCGCTCCACTGCCGAGATGTGGACGAACACATCCTTGTCACCGACTGACGGCTTGATGAACCCGTATCCCTTGGTCGGGTTGAACCACTTGACGGTACCTTTCGCCACGCTTGTCTCCTGAGCTAGCTACAAAAAAGACGCGGTCACGCATCACGCGTGCCACGCCACAAACGGGCTCGGGTTGGTTTGTGCTGATATCTCAATTCCAACTGCACAGTCGAACGGCCTACATCCGATTGCAATCTAATCCCAACATGAAACCCCTTTGTTAGCAAGGCCTGGGAGACCGGGATACCGCAGCCGCGCTCGCCGCAGCGCAGCAAGGAGTCCTTCTTTGCTCAAGCTGCGGGTGTGGCACTGCAACCACAACCTCACCATTCCACCACCAGCAGAACAGCCTGGGCGTTGACCGGCACCGCGAATTCGGAGCAAATCGAACGGCGCCGGGGCTGAGGGCGCTCGTGTGAGAGTGCTGGAAATGAACGACTTGCGACCGACGCCGCACGGAATGCGGCGGTGCGGGAGCCGACGCCAGCCCGGTTTCGGCCTGGCGAGCCTCGGAGTTGCGGTCCTGGGCCTTGCGATGTCGCCGAGCACGGGCAAGGCGGACCGCATCCTCCGGCCTCCGCCTCCCGGCCCCAACCTTGCCGACGGCAACTCACAAGCGGGCTCGCAGCAGTCGCTGTTCGATCTGGGCACCACTTTTCTGGACCGCGCCGGCAACCAGGCCACCTGGGGCACCAATGCCGCGAGCGGCAACAATCCGGCTGGCGGCGGCGCCTCGCAAGATGCCACGCCGCAGATGTTTCGCAGCTGGGGGGAACTCTACGGCATAAATTCGCGGACCGACGCGCAGGGCTCGTTCACCGGCGACCAGCGCAGGACCTATGGTGGCGTCGCGGGAGTTGGCGCGACCGTGTTGCCCGGACTCAATCTCGGCGTATCGGTGGATCAGAGCAACTCCAAGATCGACATGCCGCTGTCGATGCAGAGCGCCGATCTTGGGTTGACGCAGCTCGGCTTCAACGCGTCCTACACGCGCGGGGACTGGACCCTGGCGGGCGTGGTGGTGCACGGCTGGGGCAGCATCGCCTCGCAGCGCGACACCTTGGGCGGCGTGGCATCGTCGAACTACCGCGGCCGGCTGGACGGCGCGCTCGGCGAGCTCAGCTACTACTGGGGCCTCGGTCAAAACCGCATCGTGCCGAAGCTCGGCATCGAATATGTTCGCGCCGCCACCGACAGCTTCAGCGAAACCGGAGGGCTCGATCCCGTCTCGGCGGCGGCCGTGAGCGGCGACCGCGCGCGCGTCCTGGTCGGCACCGAGCTCGGCCATTACTGGGTGATCGACGGCCACGTGCTCGACCTGTCCGGTTACGGCAAGTTCGTCGACAACTTCGTCCAGAACCTCGATCCCCTCTCCGTCACCGCCAACGGTCAGACCATTGCGGTGCAGGGTATCGTGGAGAGCCAGTACGGGGCGGATGCAGGCGCCGGTATTTCCTACGGACTATCCCAGGCGGCGCGGCTGTACGCCAATTACGACGGCAAGTTTCGCCAGAATTTCGTCTCCCACCTGGGCACCCTTGGCCTCGAGATCCGCTGGTAGCGGCAAGGCGCGCGACCTCGCGCGCACGGGCGCTAGCTAGACGACATCCCCGGACGACGTGGAGATGGCCTCGCGCTCCTGGTTGGCGCGCAGCTGGGACCGGCGCAGTGTGCCCCCCCACGCCAGCACGATTGCCGCGCACAGCAGCGAGCTCAAGAACTCGCGAAGCGACGCGGCAAACTGCCACTGCTGCGGCGCGGCGATCAGGGTCGAAACCGCGTCGATCCTGATCACGATGTCGCCGTCCAGCAACCGCTGCAGCAGCGGGTGCACCGCAGGGTCGGTGGCGATCGCGTCGCCAGCGATCCAGCCGAGCAACGCAGCGCCAAGCCAAACCAGGATCGGCAACCGGTCCAGCAGCGCCATGATCAAGGCCGCGCCGGCAATAATGATCGGGATGCTGATGGCGAGACCAAGGATCAACAGCGCCAATTGGCCGTTGGCGGCAGCCGCAACCGCGATCACGTTGTCCAGGCTCATGATGATGTCGGCGATCACGACGATTCGCACCGCGTGCCAGAGACTGGTGCCCGCGGTTATCTCGCTGCCCTCGTCCTCGGGAACCAGCAGCTTCGCGGCGATCACCACCAATGCGAGCCCGCCGACCAGCTTGAGGTACGGCAACGCCATCAGGGTGGCAACGACGGCGGTGAACGTGATCAGCAGAACCACGGCGATTCCGGCGCCGATTGCCATCCCCCACATGCGCTGGCGTGGCGGCAGGCCGCGGCAGGCGAGCGCGATCACGAGCGCGTTGTCGCCCGACAGCAGGATGTTGATCCAGATGATCTTGCCGACGGCGAACCAGAATGTCGGCGTCTGCAGCTGGCCCTGAAACTGGGTAAGGATCGCAGCGAGGTTGGCGGGATCAATGTCTGCAGCAATCCGTTCACAGCTCGCTCCCCTCCCCGCCGATCGTCCCGTTACAGCCAATCAGCGTCTCAGGGCGATGCCCGCCAATTCAATTCGCGCAATCGTCACGCGTTACAGGATGACGGCACTGTTCGAGGGACGCTTCGACGTCGGTTGGCTTCGGC
>JBKQQE010000199.1:0-2971 GCA_052326245.1 Xanthobacteraceae bacterium
TTGCGGCGGGCTCTTTTGCGAATGTTAGAACCATAGGGACACTAGCAACTATTAGATTCTAGTGTGGTTTTGGATTTGACATTCGCTTGGAGGACTCGCGGCAATGCTGAAGCGGATGTCAAATCCACCGCACTAGGTGGGAATTAACCGCGGTTTTCCGCAAATTTTGCCAATCCGGCGCGTGGCCCGGGCGATCCCCGCAATCCAATGGGGAAAATTCCGCTGACAGGGGGTCCTGGCACTGCGCTAGTCTTTGTGAGATGGCACGGATGACGCCGCGGAACCGGCGTCTTCGAGCAGCCGGAAGCCTAAACCGCAAGCGGCCTGCACGGGCGGGCGGGATCGAGGGAGGACGTGACGACATGGACCGACTGCATTGCGGCGGGACGATGGGAGGCCTGATCATTTCCGCCATCGCGCGATTCGCGGACCAGCCGGCGATCGCCGACGGCACCACGCGCTGGAGCTATCGCGAACTCGGCGACGCGGTGGCGCGCTTCATCACGGTGTTTCGCGCGCTGGGGCTCAGGAAGGGCAGCGGGGTGTCGGTGCTGGCGAGCAACCGCGCCGAGACCTGGGCCGCGATCTGCGCCGCCATGGTGATGGGCGCGCGCTACACCTCGCTGCATCCGCTGGCGGCGGAGGACGACCAGGCCTTCATCGTCGAGGACGCGGAAATCGAGCTCTTGCTGGTCGAGCCCGGCAAGTTCAGCGACCGCGGCCTCGCCATCCAGCGGCGCGTCGGCGGGTTGAAGCACCTCAAGGCGTTCGGCGCGGCGGACGGCATCGGCAATATCCTGGCGGACGCCGCCGCGGCCACGCCGGCGCCGCTGGTCGATGACGGCGATACGAGCGAGATCGCCTTCCTCGCCTATACCGGCGGCACCACCGGGCGATCCAAGGGCGTGATGCTGCCGCACCGCTCGCTGGTGGCGATGACGCTGGCGCTGTTTGCCGACTGGGACTGGCCGCCCGAGATCCGCTTCCTGGCCGCGACGCCGATCAGCCACGCCGCCGGCGTCACGCTGTTTCCGGTGATGCTGCGCGGCGGCTATGCCCGGCTGGTCCAGGGCTTCGAGCCCGAGGTCTACGGCCGCGTCGTGCAGGACGAACGGATCACCGCGACCTTCCTGGTGCCGACCCTGATCTACGCCCTGATCGACAATGTCGACCTGCGCCGCCGCCTCGACCTGTCGTCGCTCGACATGATCGTCTATGGCGCGGCGCCGATGTCGCCCGACCGGCTGCGCGAGGCGATGGCGATCTTCGGGCGCGTGTTCGTGCAGCTCTACGGCCAGACCGAGGTGCCGCAGATCATCACCACCATGCGCAAGATCGACCACGACGAAAGCCGCCCCGAAAGGCTGGGCTCCTGCGGCCGCGCCAACCCGATGCTGGACGTCAAGCTGTTCGACGCCGAGATGCGCGAGGTCGGCATCGGTGTGCCCGGCGAGATCTGCGCGCGGGGGTCGCTGGTGATGGACGGCTACTGGAAGCGGCCCGAGGCGACCGCGGAGGCGTTTCGCGGCGGCTGGCTGCACACCGGCGACGTCGCGGTGAAGGACGCGGACGGCTTCTATTATATCGTCGACCGCACCAAGGACATGATCATCTCCGGCGGGTTCAACATCTACCCGCGCGAGGTCGAGGACGCGCTGATGTCGCATCCCTCGGTTGCTTCCGCCGCGGTGATCGGCATTCCGGACGACAAATGGGGCGAGGCGGTGAAGGGCTTCGTGGTGCTGAAGCAGGGCGCCGCGGTGGACGCCGCGCAGCTGCAGGCCCACGTCAAGGAACGGCGCGGCGCGCCGTGGTCGCCGAAGACCATCGACGTGGTCGCGGCGATCCCGGTGACCGGGCTCGGCAAGATCGACCGCAAGGCGCTGCGCGCGCCGTATTGGGAAGGCCGCTCGCGCGGCGTCGCTTGAGAGTCTCAGTAGAAATGCGAGCCAGGAGATCCGGCCTCTCTTGACGACCTCGTCATGCCCGCGCTTGTCGCGGGCATCCACGTCTTTACGGTGTAGCGTCTAAGAAAGACGTGGATGGCCGGGAGACCTTAGTCCTGGCGATCCGTCTAAGACGTATCGCGCTGCCCGGCCATGACGGAAATAGGGGCCCCGGCCGCGCCGGTCACTCCGCGTCACCCGCGGGCTTGACCCGCGGGTCCACACTTTGCAGCTAGCGCGGCTGAAGAGTGGATGGCCGGGTCAAGCCCGGCCATGACGACAAAAAGGATTATTCGCGCAATGTTACAAGAGCTTGTAAAAGCTCGTCGCACGTTCGGTCAGGCTCTGAGGAGGAGTCCATAATGTCGCAATCGCTGCCGCTGGTGCTGGTGCCCGGGCTGGCCTCGTCGCTGCGGATCTGGGCGAGCGTGATGCCGCCGTTGTGGCGGCTCGGCCCGGTGATGGTGGCCAACCATGTCCGCGACGACAGCATGGCGGCGATCGCGCGCCGCATCCTCGCCGAGGCGCCGCCGCGCTTCGCGCTCGCCGGCCATTCGATGGGCGGCTACATCGCCTTCGAGATCATGCGGCAGGCGCCGCAGCGGGTGGGCAGGCTGGCGCTCCTGAACACCTCGGCGCGGCCGGACACCGCGGAGGCGACCGAGCGTCGCCGCGCCCAGGTCAAGCTGGCGCTTGAGGGCCGCCTGCACGAGGTGCTCGACACCATCTTCCCGAGCTTCGTGCATCCGGCGCGGGTGGCGAACGCGGGCCTGCGCCAGCTCGTGCACGCCATGGGCGACGACGTCGGGGCGCAGGGCTTCGCCAACAACCAGACCGCCATCATGGCGCGGCCGGATTCGCGCCCCGGCCTCGCCGCCATCGCCTGTCCGACCCTGGTGCTGGCCGCGGACCACGACGTACTGCTGCCGCCCGCGCTGTCCGAGGAGATCGCCCGCGGCATCAAGGGGGCGAGGCTCGTGGTGGTGCCCGACTGCGGCCACCTGTCCCAGCCCGAGCAGCCGGAG
>JBKQQE010000200.1:0-3746 GCA_052326245.1 Xanthobacteraceae bacterium
GGTGACACGGCCGAAGACGAGGCGGGGATTGCGGGCGAAGCAGGCTTCCGGGCCAAGGCCGAGGCGCTCCATCACGCCGGGGCGAAAGCCCTCGATCAGCCCGTCGGCGGCGGCAATGAGATCGAGCGCGCAGGCGACGCCGTCCGGATGCTTCAGGTCGATGGCGACGGACGGCCGGCCCCGCGCCAGGAAATCGAACTGCTTCGGCCTGGCGATGCCCAGCCCGCTCGGCTGCAGCCGATCGATGCGGATGACGTCGGCGCCGAGATCGGCCAGCAGCATCGCTGTCATCGGCGCCGGCCCAATGCCGGCGAATTCGACGATCCGGATGCCGTGCAGCGGGCCGTGGCGGTCGCCGTCGACGTCGGGGCTCGGGGGTGAAGGGTTCATCGGCTACGCTCCCATGGTCCTTGCGCTCCGCGACAGCTCATTGCGATGCTCCGGCGCGGCGATGTCGATCAGGCGCCGGGCGCGTTCCTTCAGCGTGCAGCCGCGCAGCTCGGCGACGCCCCATTCGGTGACGACGGCATCGACGTCGGCGCGCGGCGTGGTCACGGTCTCGACGCGGGCGACGATCCGGCTGCGCTTGGCCGCGGTCGCCGGCAGCGCGATGATGGCCCGGCCGCCGGGCGACGCATTGGCGCCGCGGACGAAATCGAGCTGTCCGCCGAGGGCGCCGACCGCGGCGCCGTCCAGCGTTTCGGCGTTGACGCTGCCGTCGAGGCCGACCTCCAGCGCCGAGTTGATCGCCACCAGCCGCTTGATCCGGCGCAGCACGTCCTGGTTGTGGGTGTAGGACGCCGGCCGCACCGCGACGGCCTTGTTGCGATCGGCGAACCGGTAGAGCCGCTGCGTCCCGATCAGCTGGTTGGTGACGCTGACGCCGGCGTCGATGCCCTTGGCCGCATTGGTGACGGCGCCGGCTTCGATCAGGTCGACCACGGCGTCGTTGATCAGGCCCGAGTGGATGCCAAGATCGCGCAGATGCGCCAGCGAGGCGAGGATCGCGTCGGGGATCCTGCCGACGCCGAACTGAAGCGTGCTGCCGTCCGCGATCAGGGTCGCGGCGTGCGCGGCGATCCGGCGCGACACCTCGTCGGGCGGCGCGGCAGCAAGCTCAAGCGGCGGCTCTCTGGCTTCGACGCGCAGATGCGGCACGATCTCGCGCGGCCATTCCGCGCCGAAAGTCCACGGCGCCTGCGGATTGATTTCCGCGATCACCACGCGGGCGCGGCGCGCGGCGTCGACCACGTAGTCGTTGGACAGGCTGGCGC
This sequence comes from Xanthobacteraceae bacterium, assembly GCA_052326245.1. Taxonomy (GTDB): domain Bacteria; phylum Pseudomonadota; class Alphaproteobacteria; order Rhizobiales; family Xanthobacteraceae; genus Bradyrhizobium_A. The sequence continues at coordinate 1,275 of JBKQQE010000200.1, forward strand.
TGAACGCACCGTCCGCGGCGGCGGCGAGCTGCACCAGCACCACGTCGGCCCGGTGCCGCCCCGCGGCGAAGTCGGCGCAGAACGCGCTGTAGTTGCCCGGGATCACTTCGAGCTGCCCCGCTTTCGCCAGCGCCCGCGCGTTGCCGATCACGCCGTAGCTCCTGAACGGGATCCCCGATGTGTTCTGCGGCGTAAAGGTATCCGAGAACAGCGGGCCGACCAGCATGGTGAACGGCGGCAGCCTCTTCTTCTGCGCGACCAGCGCCTGCGTCAGCGTGCGCGGCTCGGCGGTGGCCTGGCCGCAGACCACGACATCGCCGGCGCGGATGATGGCGGCGAAGTCGGGGGGAGCGGAGGTGATGGTGTCGTTCACGATGGCGCCTTTCAATGCGCTCTTGAGCCTGCCTTCTTCGTCATGGCCGGGCAGCGCGATCCGTCTCTGACGGATCGCTAGGACTAAGGTCTCCCGGCCATCCACGTCTTACTTCCGCGCGATGCTGCACAGACGTGGATGCCCGCGACAAGCGCGGGCATGACGAGTGAAACAACAACGGTCCGACCATGTGGCTGCGTCGCGAGTGCTCTCAAGCCCATGCCCGCGGCCCCACCTCAATACGACTTCGGCAGGCCGAGCACCTTCTCGGCGATGAAGCTCAGCGCCAGCTGCGGGCTGATCGGCGCGATGCGCGGAATCAGCACCTCGCGCAGGTAGCGCTCGACGTGGAATTCCTTGGCGTAGCCGAAGCCGCCATGGGTCATCACCGCCTGCTCGCAGGCCTGGAAGCCAGCCTCGCCGGCGAGGTATTTCGCGGCGTTGGCCGCAGCCCCGCAGGGCAGGCCCTTGTCGTATTGCCAGGCCGCCGACATCACCATCAGCCACGCCGCCTCCAGCTCGGTCCAGTTCTTGGCCAGCGGATGCTGGATCCCCTGGTTCTGGCCGATCGGGCGGTTGAACACGATGCGGGTCTTGGCGTAGTCGGCGGCCTTCGCCAGCGCCACCATGCCGAGCCCGACGGCCTCGGCCGCGATCAGGATGCGCTCCGGGTTCATGCCTTCGAGGATGTATTCGAAGCCGCGGCCTTCCTCGCCGATGCGGTCCTCCATCGGAATCTCGAAATCCTCGAAGAACAGCTCGTTGGAGTCGACGATCTTGCGCCCCATCTTCTCGATCTCGTGGACCTTGATCCGCTTGCGGTCGAAATCCGTGTAGAACAGGCTGAGCCCGTGGGTCGGCTTCTTGACCTCGTCGAGCGGCGTGGTGCGCGCCAACAGCAGGATCTTGTGCGCGACCTGCGCCGTCGAGATCCAGACCTTCTGGCCGTTGACCACGTAGCGGTCGTTCTTGGCCACCGCGCGGGTCTTCAGCTGGGTGGTGTTGAGACCGGTGTTCGGCTCAGTGACGGCGAAGCAGGCCTTTTCGCGGCCCTCCACCATCGGCGGCAGCATGCGCCGGCGCTGCTCCTCGGTGCCGAACACCACCACCGGGTTGAGGCCGAACACGTTGATGTGCACGGCGGAGGCGCCCGACATGCCGGCGCCGGATTCGGCGATGGCGCGCATCATGATCGCGGCCTCGGTGATGCCGAGCCCGGAGCCGCCATAGGCCTCCGGCACGCAGATGCCGAGCCATCCGGCGTCCGCCAGCGCCTTGTGGAAATCATGCGGGAAGCCGCCTTCGCGGTCCTTCCTCAGCCAGTAGGCGTCGTCGAAACCGCTGCAGATCCTGGCGATCGCATCGCGAATGGCTTCTTGGTTTTCCGTGAGCGCGAAATCCATTTTTTTGTGCCCTGTTGGTTCTTCAGCCGTGCTTCACTATCGATTGTTTCGCGCGCCTCGGCGCACCTACTGGCCGGCCGCGGCCCGCAGCGCGTCCCGCCAGACCTTCAGCGCCTCGGTGCCGGGCTTGCCGCGGCCGTCGAGCCCGGCGGCCCAGTCCTGGCCCACCGTCTCGAACACCGCCGCCATGGTCCTGGCGTCGTCGGCGGAGAACTCGATCAGCCGGACGCCCTTGGCCCTGGCGCTCGCCACGGCGCGGGCCTCGGCGGCGGCGAATTTCGCGCAGCTCTCCCGCGTGATGCGCTCGCCCTCTTCCGCCAGCACCTCGCGCAGCTTTTCCGGCAACGCCCGCCATTTGGCCGCGTTGATCGAATAGGTGATCACCACCGACGACAACGGCTCGTTCAGCGTGCCGGTCTTCACCAGGCCGAGCAGATCGTAGGACGCCGCGCTCTGGTAGCCGATCATGGCGCCGTCGAGCGTGCCGCGCGACATCGATTCGTAGATCTCCGGCGGCGACATCCGGATCGGCACCGCCTTGATGCTGCGCATCATCAGGTCGAGCGCGCCGCCTGCGGTCCTGATCTTCAGGCCCTCGAGATCGGAAAGCCCGTTGACGGTCTTTCGGATCGACAGCAGGATCTGGTAGGTCGGCAGCGCGAAGGTGATCAGCGGCCGCACGCCGTTGGGCGCGAA
>JBKQQE010000201.1:0-2712 GCA_052326245.1 Xanthobacteraceae bacterium
GTTCTCGCGATTGGCAATCCAACGTGTGCCGGCGAGCTCGCGCACCTGCTTGGGATCAATTGAAGGCTGTGCCGCGAAGTCGAAGCCGCCGAGGTCGCGGACGAACGGGAAGCGCGCCAGCTTCAGCGTCATCTCGATCCGCCGCTCATCCTTGCGCCCGATTTCGCGCTCGCACAGCAGGACGAGGGTCTCGCGCAAGCTCAGCTCTTGCCGGCCTGCTTCGTCGAGGAGCCCATCGAGCTGATCCCGTACGGCGGTCAGCTTCAGTCGCGTCAGCATATCGGTCAGACGATCGGGAGCGGCATGCATCAGAAGCCTCCTCCCAGCAGCGCCTCGTACTCGCCAAGCGAGCGCAGCAGCGCCGGCGGCAATGGGGCCGCAAAGACAGGGAGATCGCTCGGCCGCGGATAGTTCGGCCTCAATCCGGCCAAGCCATCGAAGTGCGCGGGATCAACGGACCGCTGCCGGCGACCGGCACAGGCTTGGTGGACTGCCACCTGCTGGCTGCCGTGATAGACGCGTACGATCCCGTCGATGACGGTCGCGCGCACCATCTCGCCGATCAGTCGCCATGGCACCGAATAGGCATTGCCATAGATCTCCACTGCACAATCCGCCTGCACCCGGCGGAGGAGTTCGCGCGCAACGTGGAACGGCGGTACGCCGGCGATCGATTTGAGCGCTTTGGCCTCGTCGCGCTGGAATCGCGCGATCGGTGCCTCGCCAGTGGTGCCGTGCACTCGCACATCAGCGATCTCGCTGGTCCACGCATCAAGATGCGCCTCGAATGCTTCCCAGGTCGGGAAGGAGCGGCCGGCGATCGCGTTGCGCTTCACGTAGCCGACGCCGTTCTCGGTCTTGCCCTGGTGCGGGCGCGGTAGGGTGCGCAGGCCCGCGGCCGAAAGCCCTAGGTCCTGTGGACTCTTGGGATTCCCAAAGGTTGGCAAATCAGATTCAAGGCTGCTTTTTGGAGGCAGACATGGGCGTCTTGGAGCGGCTGATTTTGAACGATCAGCAGTGGGATCGGATAGCGCAACACATCATCGGAGATGAACGCACACGCGGTTCGTCGGGACGCGACAACCGAATGTTCGTTGAAGGGGTACTGTGGATCGTGCGCACCGGCTCGCCCTGGCGCGATCTGCCGGAGGCTTTCGGCGCATGGAACAGCGCCTTCCGCCGCTTCAGCCGATGGAGTGCCAAAGGCGTCTGGCATCGCATTTTTGCGGCGATGGCCGATGATCCCGATTTTGAGTACTTGATCCTCGACTCGACCATTGTGCGGGCGCATCAGCATGCGGCCGGCGCAAAAGGGGGGCTCAGGATCATGCCCTTGGACGTTCGCGCGGCGGCCTGAGCACCAAAATCCACCTTGGGGTGCGGGGCCTGGGATGCCCTGTCGCTATCCGTCTCACTGCCGGCCAGAAAGGCGATGTTCCACAGGCGGCAGCGTTGCTGGAGGGCCGGCCGGCCGACATTGTCATGGCCGATACCGCCTATGACGCCGACCACTTCCGCGATCGCATCGCCGAAATCGGCGCCATGGCCGTCATCCCAAACAATCCGTCAAGGTCGATAAAGCTCCCCTTCGACGAGGACCTCTACAAGGAGCGTCACCTCGTCGAATGCTGCTTCTCAAAGCTCAAGCAGTTCAGACGGGTCGCAACGCGATACGAAAAGACCGCGCAGAACTTCCTCGCTGTCGTCACTATCGCCGCAACAATCCTATGGATCAGATAACTGTCCACACGGCCTAGTGCTTGGCGAATGCCTTGAGCTTGTCGTTAAACACCACAATGCGCGTTGCCGGATCATGGTCGATCACCAAGGCACGCGCGTTGTCGAACAGAACTTCCTCAGTCACACCGCCAAATTTGGCGAAGGCGCTTTCCAGTCCTTCAAACCAGCTATCTTGCCGCTCATTGTGGAACGCCCGGACGTGATGCCGTCGCGAATAGCCGAGCGTGGCAACGAACAGATAGGCGCGGACCTTGCTGCCGCCGATCTCGACCAGGCGCTCGCCAAAATCAATCCGCATTTGCCGGCCCGCCCGGCGCCGTCTCGAAGCGCACTGTCGCTCGCGCTTCCGCTTCCAGCTCCCGCCGGTAGGGCTTCACCGCTCGCTCCACCGTGCGAAGGCTGACGACGATGCCAGTCTCGGCCGCCAGCTCCTGGCGGATCACGTCGGCATTGCCGCGATGCCGATGCAACCGTTCCCTCAGCCAGCGCTCCAGTCCGTCAAGCGCCTTTTTGCGCTCCGGCTGTCGGTACGGCGTCCAGCCGCCGGTCGCGATGTAATCCTTCACTGTGTTGCGGCTGACCCCAAGTTCTCGGGCAATCCGTTTGGCCCCCCACCCCAGCTCCTTCAGCCGGAGCATGGCCGAAACCTCTTCCGGCTCCAGCATCGCCTCCCTCCGTGGATCCTTGATCCACAGAGGTCCTGAACCGAGTCGCTCCTGCCGCATAAAAACCCCCGTTGCTTGACGTCGTGAGGGGGGTCGATTCCTCGTGTCGTCAGGGGGTCAATTCTTCATGTCGCCCGACATGCGCTACAGCGCTTTCCAGCACCGCGCCATGCCGTAACCATACTGCGTAAGGTTGACGGCAGAAATCATAGAGATTGCGAGACCCAATGAATTGCTACTTGCGCAGCCTCAAATAGTGTTCGCGATTAAAGCGCAGCGGCGATTTCCCACCCCCGACACTCGGGAG
>JBKQQE010000202.1:0-8781 GCA_052326245.1 Xanthobacteraceae bacterium
GTCGCCGGCTGGTCCGTCGCGCCCCCGGCGGTCACGGCCGCGGCCGTGCACACGCGACCGGTCCGCCACCGCATCGCGCGGCGCCACGCCAACCCGTTCGATGCCGAAGCCGCGGTGCCGGCGAAGCCGAAACCGCGGATCCAGCGCTGGCCGTGCAAGAGCGGCGGCATCTGCGGCTGGCAGACCCAACCGGCGCCGCAACGCTAAAGCACGATCCGATCCGGAACCGCAGCATCAGTGAAAAGTGGGTGCCCGACAGGGTGACCGGGCTTAAGTAGTTTCCGATGCTGATGCCGCTGTCGATCGTGCGCTAGGGTCGCCCGATCAAAATGCATCGCGCCGGACTCTCGAAAGTGAGACGCTTCCCGTGGCCGCCATGACCTATGCCGGATCCAGTTCCACGCTCGGGTCCGAGTTCGACAGCTTCCTGTTCGCGTCGATCGGCGAGGACAGCAACGGCATGCCGGTCAGCGTGCTGTCAGGATTGGCGCGGTCGAACCTCGATCCGTGGCAGGAGGCCGCGCAACTCTCGGCATTGCCGGGCCCCACCGCGGTGGAGAGATTGACCGCGCTGATCGGCGCGCTGCCGGGCAAGGCGTGGACCCACGCCGAAGCCCAGGCGGTCGCAACGCGCCTGATTGCCTTGCTGCCCCATGCGCTTGCCGCTCATGCCGGATCAGGCCGGCCGCCGCAGAGCCTTGCGGCGGCGATCCCGTTCCGGCCGTGGTGGATCTACGTCGCGATTGTGTCCCTGGTGCTGGGTTCCCAAATGATCCTCGCCAACCGCATGTCAGCGCCGGCCGATCACGCAGCCTCCAATCCCGCCGCCAACGTGTCACCGCGCCCGCCGCTGGGGCCCCCCAGCCGATAGACCGCGCCGCAGAGCGCGACAGCACATGTTGGACGCGCGAAAGCTGGTCGTCACGCGCGCATGGCCTGAGTAGTTTTGGCTTGAGTAGTTTCCGAGTCTGACAAACCCGGGGAACTGCCGGTAGCTACACTTGATGGGCCGACCACGCATCGCACATGAAGGGAACTCAGCATGGCCGCAACCGCAATGCCGAAACCGGCATCCCCCGCGAGACTCGACGCCTCGCCCACCATCGATGCCGGAACGATGAAGGCGCTCGTCTACCGGGGGCCGGGCAAGAAGGCGCTGGAAGATCATCCGAGGCCGGGCATCACGGCGCCGGGTGACGCGATCGTCAAGATCACGAAGACGACGATCTGCGGCACCGACCTGCACATCCTGAAAGGTGACGTCCCGACCTGCCAGCCCGGCCGCATTCTCGGCCACGAGGGCGTCGGCGTCGTCGAGGCGGTCGGGCCGGCCGTCACCGCCTTCAAGCCGGGAGACCGGGTGTTGATCTCCTGCATCACCGCCTGCGGCAAATGCGAATATTGCCGGCGGGGGATGTATTCCCACTGCAGCACCGGCGGCTGGATTCTCGGCAACGAGATCGACGGCACCCAGGCGGAATTTGTCCGCATCCCGCACGCCGACACCAGCCTCTACCCGATTCCGCAAGGCGCGGACGAGGAGGCGCTGGTGATGCTCAGCGACATCCTGCCCACCGGCTTCGAATGCGGCGTCCTCAACGGCAAGGTCGCGCCGGGCTCGACCGTCGCCATCGTCGGCTCCGGTCCGATCGGCCTCGCCGCCCTGCTCACCGCCCAGCTCTACTCGCCCGCCGAGATCATCATGGTGGATCTCGACGACAACCGTCTGGACATCGCCCGCAAATTCGGGGCCACCCGGACCGTCAACAGCAAGGACGGCAAGGCGGCCGATGCGGTGATGGCGATGACCGGCAAGCGCGGCGTCGATACCGCGATCGAGGCGGTCGGCATCCCGGCCACCTTCGAACTCTGCGAGCAGATCATCGGGCCGGGCGGCACCATCGCCAATATCGGGGTGCACGGCGCCAAGGTCGATCTCCACCTCGAGCGGCTGTGGTCGCAGAACATCGCGATCACGACCCGTCTGGTCGACACGGTCACGACCCCGATGCTGCTGAAGACGGTGCAATCGAAGAAGATCGATCCGACCCGCCTGATCACCCATCACTTCAAGCTCGGTCAGATTCTCGACGCCTACGAGACCTTCGGCAACGCCGCCAGGACCAAGGCACTCAAGGTGATCATCGAGACGTAATTTGCGCGGCGTTTGCGCGGTGCGACCGGGCCGACGTCACCACCAATTGACCATTGCCGCCGGCACGCCGACCATCACGACGATGGCGCGCGCCGGCGGCGCCGTGCGCACTGTTCGCTGGCGCCGCCGTTCCGATCCCAATCATCTCTAGGTAGTTTCCGTTCTAGGTAGTTTCCGTCGCTGTCATCGTCGCCGAATCTTTCGTTAGGCTCTTGCGTGAAGCAGGATTCAACGGAGAACATGACGATGATGAATAACCGAAAGGCCATGATCGCGGCCCTGACGACGACGGCACTGTTGATCGTCAGCATCGATCGCGCGGCGAGCCAGCAGACGCCGGGCCAGAAAGCGACACCGTCGCAGACCGAGGCGCAGCCGAAACAGACGGCCCTGGAGACGGCGGCCGGCAAGGACTTCAGCAAGCTTTCCGTCGACGGCTCGAAAGCCTTCCTGGACCTGGCGCTGGCGCGCCGCGCGATCTTCGACGGTCGTATCGACGACGCCAAGATGGACATCCAGGCGGCCGTTACCGGATTCGACAAGGCAAAAAGCGACGAAGCGGTTTTCGCCAAGGCGGAGTCCGATCTCAAGCCTCCCGCCGGCAAGAGCTCTCCCGCCGGCCAGACCGTCGGCGCAGCGCCGTCGGGCAAGATGCCGGCCGACAACAAGCCAGCGGATCAGCTAAAGACGCCGATCGCGTGGTTGCCTGTCGACGGAGCCATCGCGATCAGCGAGGACTTTGCCGCCGATGCCACCAGGAAGGCGGCTGTCGCCGACGCCAACAAGCATCTCAAGAACGGCGATCGCAATGGCGCGATGGAGGAGCTGAAGCTCGCCGACATGATCGTCGACGTGACACTGGGACTCCTTCCTCTCGATCAGACCATCACCAGCGTGCACCAGGCTTCCGATCTCATCAACGACGGCAAATACTACGAGGCCAGCCAGCTGATACGGCAGATCCAGGACACCGAGCGATTCGACTCCAGCACGATCACCAGCACGTCATCGCGCAAGTAGATTCGGCCCACGCCCTGTATCGCACCGCGCCGTACAGGGCGTGATACATCGCTGCCGCCGACCATGGAGAGGATGGATGTATGCGAACATCTTGATACCCACCGATGGATCGGAGCTCTCCGGCCGGGCCGTCGCCCATGGCATCGCATTGGCCAGACGGCTCGACAGCAGGATTACCGTGCTGACGGTGACGCCGCCGTTCCACATGCTGACGACCGACACGCAGATGATCGAGGACACCCGCGCCGTCTACCAGGTGCGGATGCAGGCGCAGGCCGAGAACATCCTTGCCGCCGCCGCACAGGCGGCGCAGTCAGCCGGCGTCGCCTGCGCGACGATCCATGCCGAGCATGAGCATCCCTACCAGGCGATCATCGAGGCCGCGGCAGCGAAGGGCTGCGACCTCATCGTGATGGCTTCGCACGGCCGCCACGGCGGCGCGGCGATGCTCATCGGCAGCGAAACCGCCAAGGTCCTCACCCATTGCGGGATCCCGGTCCTGGTCCACCGGCAATGATGCATCGGGGTGACCCAGGTCAAGCCGGGCGACGACGACTTTGGATGCGTTGAGCCCGCGTCTCCGCCGCCGCCATGCTCAATCGGAAGCCCCGGGCGTGGCGCGGCCGAGCGCAAAATGGCAGGTCGGGCCCTCGACGTGGAAGTCCAGTCCCGTCATCTTCGCGAACAGGTCGATGTTGGTGCTGCCGATCGCGCAGCCCCCCAGCCCCATGTCGGTCGCCATCAGGTAGAACGACTGCAGCAGCACGCCGACGTCCTTGAGGATCAGCGCATAGGCGATTGATGAGTACTTCCATGCGGTGCGGCCGAAGCGCGCGGCAATGGTGACCAGGACCTGCGGCGCGCCGGGGGCGTCCATGGCGAACCTGGCCGCCGTCATCAGCGCATCGAATTCCTGCGTGCGCACGTCGATCGGCACCAGCGCGTGAAGGTCGGCGTCGTAGTGATAGAAGCCGCGCGCCAGTCCCTCGCAGTTGGCCACCGTCAGATACAGCTCGAGCTCGTAGGCGCTGCCGCCGGTCGGATAGGGTCGCGCCGCGTAGCCGACCACCGGACCGCCGCCGCCGGGATCGATGCTGTTCTTCCATTTCGCCTGGATCCGCGCGGTGGTGTCGAGAAAGCGCGCAAGCTCGGTGAGCGTGATCGGGTTCTGGTCGTCGAAGCTGCGCGTCGAATGCCGCTGATGCAGCAGCCGTGCGAACGGCGACGGCGGCTCCGACGGCGCGGCCGAGTGCTTGCGCAGGTCGATCTTCCGGCCGGGCCAGCGCGGCCGCACCGCCGGCGGCGGATCGATCACGCCCGCAAAGGGATAGGTCCCGCCGAGCGGATTGGCCTGGCGGCCCTCGGTGGTGCGGGTGTGGAACAGCAGATCGTGGAAATCCCACAGCACGAGGTCGTCGTCGCCTTCGTCGAGCCGCAGGCCCTCCGGGCGCGCGGGATCGATCCTGAACAGGATCCGGCAATCGAGCAGCAGGGCGAGCAACTCGCGCCCCGGAAAGCCGTCCTGGCGGCGCAGTTTCCTGATCTGCTGCGGTGTCGCCAGCCGCGCCAGCGCGGCGGCGATGGTCGGATCGCCGATCCTAAACAGCGCGCCGGCGCGCGGCGATTCCAGCACCATCTCGTCGCCGCGGCGGCGCAGATAGGCGAACCGCGACAGCACGACGACGTCCGCATCGTCGAGCTTCGGCAGCTGCGGCCAGTAGTCGGCGACCTGCGGTTCGATGACGACCTGGTCGCCGGCTCCGCCGGCGGGCCCGAGGCGATATTCCAGCAGGCCGCGCCGCGCCAGCCGCCGCACCAGCAGATCGATTTCCTGGTCGGGGGTGCGTCCGTCGAGTGCGAACGCCGTGAGCGGCAGACCCGCGCCGAGCGCCTGCGCGCGGTCCACCGCGGCGGCGCTGTATTTTCCAAGCGGGACGAACTGGTTCCCGAAGCCGGCGGCAAGGCTGCCGTCGGCCCCGGCCGCGAGCGCGATGTGGCTGACCAGTCGGGCTGAAATGCTCGGTGGCGCCGCCCGTCGCCCTTTCTTCTTAGCGGGAGCGCGCAAGCAGCACCTCAGGTGTGGGGGAGAAACGGCGTGAGCTCGCCTTCGGGGAGCGGCCGATCGAGCCACCCGAGCTTCACCGGCACGTCGTAGAGCCGGCCCGGCGCATAACGGCGATAGAAATGCCGCAGCCCCGGCACGATCACCCTGACCACCGGCACCTCGATATCGGGCCTAGTCTGGTCGAGCACGAGGAAATCATAGCCCGCGCGCCTGGCGACGTCGACGCAGGCGAGCGCATATTCGCGCGAGTTGTCGAGCGTGCGCGGATCGATGATGGCCCGTCGGTGCGCCGGACTGCCGCTCGGCACCAGGAACGGATGGTCCGCCAGCTGCAACGGCGTGATGCCGTCGAGGCTCGACTTCTCGCCGGTGCCCCCATCCATCAGTCCGATGGACAGGAACTGGTTGAGCTCGGTCAGTGCCCGCAGCATGGCGATGCGCGGGTCGAAATGCGCGCCGGAGCCGAATTCGATGTTCTCCTGGCCGTTCTGCATCCAGTGCAGAATTGCCACGTAGGTCGGCACACCGAGATCGTTGGTGACGTCGAGCACCCACAGCTTTCGTCCGACGCCGGCCAATTGGGTTTGCAGATCGCGGATGTAGGAATCGTCGAACTGGCTGAGATCCACTTCCGGCATCTGCAGCCGGTTGTACCACCAGATCGCGTAGGCATCGCGCTCCACCAGTTCGAGGAAGCCCTGGACGATGGACTCCTCGAGAGTGTTGCCGGCGGCGCAGCCGTTGGAATCCGCCGCATAGGGGTGCGGTCCGCGGTAGAAGAAATACAGGATGCTGGTCGGCAGGTACTTGAAGCGCTGGTCGCGCAGCGACCACACCGGCGTCCACTCGATCCGCGCTGACGGGTCGAACAGCGCCGGCACCATCGGCTGATCCTGCGAATGCGGCACGCGACGGCCCTGCGCGTGGTGATGCGCGTGGTGCTCCGCGTGCGCGTCCGCCGCCTCCGGCTGCGATTGCGCCGTGCTGTACAGCAGCACGTCGTTGGGAAGAATGGCGTCGCCCGGCGCGAAATCGGTGAAGCGCTTTGTCACCCTGATCTCGTCGCCCTGGAAGATCCCGGAGTAGCGCTCGATCGCCTCCATCAGCGCGCTGGCTTCGCCTTGCTCGACCGTGCTGCCCTTGCCGAAAGCCCCTCCGCTCAGTCCCGCGCGGAGTTCGTCGACGGTCCGCGCGGGACCCGAGAAATTATGTCCGGCATGAAAACTGGTGTTCAGCGGCAGACTGGTCTTGATTCGCTCGAGCCGCGTCACCACGCCCGTAAGCGGGCTGACGTGCTTGCGAAAGTGCGCCACTGTGGCGCGCGAGGTCACGGTGCGGTAGCCGCCGCTGGTCATCACCAGTGGGGCTCCCTCGCCGATCTCCACCGGCGCCGGCTTGCGCCGCGGGTCGCGCAGCTTCTTGTGGCCGCAGGTCGGGCATTGCGGGCGGGTCGCGACGAAGTGCTTGACGATGGTCGCGCCCTGCATGTCGAAGCTGACGATGTGATCGTTCAGCTCCGTGCTGAAACCGGCGGCGATCGCCTTGGCGATCTCGACGGCGGCGAACTGGATCGCGCCCTGTCCCAGCGTGTTGCGGGCGAGCGGCGATACCGCGACGGGGCGCGCCGAAACGCGGCCGAGAAATCCCTTGACCTCGCGGTTGCGGATCATGCGGTCGAACAGGCAGGTCCAGCAGGCGGTCCTGCCCGGATTGAACAGCGGCCCCACCAGCGGCGCCGCGCCGGAAGGCTGCACCAGCAGCCACGGCGTGCCGTCGGCGACATGCTGCTGGTTCAGTTCGGCAAGGCCCGGTTCGAGATAGTCGTTCACCAGCCTGACCGTCAGGTCAGGTGAACGGTTGACCACGCGGACGCCGAGTTCGCTCAGGGCAGCGCCGAGTTCGGCCGCGCCCTGCACGTCGATCGCCTGGATACGCACGCGGCAGTTCTGAAGATTCTGTTCCGCGACCCCGGGCGGCAGGCCGAGGCTCGCCCAATAGCCCGCCACGGCGCTCCTCGACGAAGGCGACGCCGGCACGATATAGCGGCGCTCGATCAGCCGCTTCAGGGCTTCCTGGATCTGGTCGGCGGGATACTTCCGCTGCAGCTCGCCGATGATCTGATCGAAGCTCTTGCCGCCCTTGCCGATGGCGGCCGCGAGCGCGCAATAGAGTTCGCCGTGCAGGAAGAACTTGCGGTCCTCGGAATAGAGGCAAACGACGTCGGGCGGCAGCACGTAGACGGTGAAATTCGGCGCGAACTGCGGAATTTCCTGGCTGTTGTCCCGCGCCAGGCCGGCCCCGCGATCACGTGTCATAACTAAAGTACGCCCACCTTGGCCAGCACGGCAGAGCGCCGATCCAAGGCATCGCCTCGTGTCGCCGGAATGTCCCGGGCCGCCGGGGCTTCCCCGTGCGGCTCGCGCGCTGGCATTGTTGGAAAAGTCCGGCGATCCACCCGGCCGTCATCCGCACGCCGCGCACGCGGCACTGCAACACGACGCTGCGTTGCAAACACGACACTGCAGATGCAACACACTTGCACACACGTATTGGCCGGGTCGACTTTGTCGAACCCGGCCATAACGACGTGCATCTGTCAACGCGCATGGATCAATTGAGACGGAAAGCGGTCGAGCCTAGCAGAGGCGGCAGGCGCCCCACGACAGACAGCCGCAGCCACAGCCACCACAGCCGCCGCAACCACGACAGCCACGGCAACCTCGGCAGCCGCCGCACCGGCAGCGGGTCAGCTGCACGTCACCTTGCGCGCCAAGCTTCTCCTTGTCGAAGACGTGGAACGTCGCCAACGTGACGTCAGACAGCTCCTCTTCGCCAAGCATCAATGCCTGCCCCGGCGCGACCCCCGTCACCTGCCCGGTGGTCGCAGGCACCATCGCGGCTGACGCGCCGCCCACCATAGAGAAGGTCAATCCAGCCGCGCCCAGCACCGGAACGGCCTGGCTCACACGCTTGCGCTTCGAAGTTGGTTTCGCCCGTGACATAGTCGCGTCCTCCAGATCTTGGAAAAAAATGTTTCGAGAGTCCCGCCAAGCAATAGTACGCTTTGCCAGCGGACCACGCAAGGTCGCATGGACTTATCTACGCGCCCTCAACGCTTGGTGTAGGCATCACGTTCCCTGGTTCACGGTCATGAACCTCAGATGAACGACAGATGAACGACAACGGCGCCGCGACGGATTGCAGGCTCGAACGGAGAGACGGCGGCATGGTCGATCATCCTGGGCGGTTCGCCTGGTACGAACTGGTGACGACCGACGTGGCGGCGGCCCGGGCCTTTTACGCCGATGTCATCGGCTGGGGCACGCGGGACGCCTCCACGCCCGCTTTGGCCTACACCGTGATCTCGGCCGGAGAGGCATCGGTCGGCGGGCTGATGGACCTGCCCGAAGACGCGCAAAAGCTGGGGGCGACCCCGCGGTGGATCGGCTATGTCGCCGTCGACGACGTGGCCACCGTCGCCGGGGAGATCAAGCGGCGGGGCGGCACCGTGTTCGTGCCCCCGACCGACAGCAATATCGGC
>JBKQQE010000203.1:0-5040 GCA_052326245.1 Xanthobacteraceae bacterium
ATTACCAGAGCGGCCTCGCCGACAAATCGGTTTTTGATTACGGAAATCTCTATCTCTACGGCGGACTATTCGATGTCATCGCGGTCTTGCTAGCGCACGCCCTGCCGTTCGACCTCTACGATATTCGTCACGTGATGTGTGCCGTCATCGGCATCGGCGGAGTGGCCGCAACCTGGGCTACTGCCCGGATGATTGCCGGACCCAGGGCCGGTCTGCTGGCCGGTCTCGCGCTCGCGCTTTGCGGCGTCTGGTACGGCGGCATGTTCAATCACACCAAAGACGTGCCGTTTGCCTCCGCCATGATGGGGGCGACATTTTTTCTGTTGCGCGCCGCGCGCGATCTTCCCGATCCGCGCCGGCGCGACATCTTAAGGTTCGGGATACTGCTGGGCGCCGCGCTCGGCCTGCGCGCCACCGGTCTGTTGATGGTGTGTTATGCCGCGGCGCTGATCGCCCTGCGATCCGGGACCTTTCGGCAACACGACTGGCGCCGTTTCGGGCGCGGCAGCGCTTGCGCGTTCGGGCATTTCATTCCCGCCTTCGCGCTTGCCTATGTGATCATGATCGCATCCTGGCCTTGGGCGTCGCTGGCATTTCTCAATCCGGCTCGCGCGATTTTTGCCTTTGCGCACTTTCACTACCCGATCCGCACCATCATCGCCGGCCAAGTTTATTCCATGAGCGACGTGCCACGCTGGTATGAGCCTGACTATCTGGCGATCAAGCTACCGCTTTTCGTTCTGCTCGGCGCCGGGGCGGCTTTGCTATCGGCGGTTCGCTCGGCGGCGATGCGGAGCGATAATCTGGCCGCAAACGCGCGTCGGCAGGAAATCGGAGCCCTGTTTTTCGTCATTGTTTTCCCGTTGGCTTGCCAGATCGTCGGCCATGGCCCGTCGGATACCGGACTGCGGCATTTTCTGTTCGTCGTGCCGCCGCTTGCGGCGCTGGCTGGCATAGGCATCGATATGTTCCTTTCGGGCGTTGAAGCAAAAGCCCGCAGCCTCGGATTTGTTGCGCTCGCTGGAATCGCGGCTGCTCTCGTCTGGGATGCCGCTATTTTGGTGCGGCTGCATCCCTACGAATATCTTTTCTACAATTCCCTAGTGGGCGGCCTCGAAGGTGCGTCACGACGTTACGTCACCGACTATTGGGTGAACATCATGCCGGCCGCAGTCAAGGACCTCGAGACCTATCTGGATCAGACGGACACCCATGCCAACGCGCTTCACCGGCCACGCTACACCGTTGCGGTTTGTGGGGAGAGGATCTCGTTTGAGAACGAAGCCGACCGGCGTTTGCAATTCACCCGCGATTGGAGCCATGCCGACTTCTTCATCGCACCCACGCACATGAACTGCGATCAAGTGCTGCGCGGCCGGATCGTTGATGTGATCGAGCGGGTCGGCGTGCCGATCGGGGTGATAAAGGATTTACGGGGCATAAGCGCACAGGCGCGGTGGGCACCGGTCGAGATTGCGCACGATCGCTCCGCCAGCCCGGATGCTCACGGTGGACCGCACGGATAGGGTCTCAAAGTGGTCGCGGCAGTTCGGACGCTGTTTCGGTCGCCTTCATCGCCCGTCTCCTAGCGCGACCTTCCGCCGTCAGCCGAACGGCTTGATGCTTTCGGCGACGGAATCGGCGATGTGCTCCTTGGAAACGACGCCGATGATCTCCGACGGCCGCCCGCGGCCGCCGTCCTTGACCACCACCGCCATGGTGGCGTCGCGGCGCGCCATGCGCTGCACGACGTCGAACATGATGTCGTTCTCGCGGGCGATGGTGAAATTGCGCTGCGCCACGTCGCCGAGACGGATTCCGCTGTAGGCCTGCTCGACCCCGCGCCGCAGGCTGGTGTTGACGCGCACGACGCCGGCGATGTGCTTGCCGCGCGTCACCACCACGTGCCGGAAGCCGCCTTCGCTGGCGTGCTGGCGCAGGAACGCATCGAAATCGGCGTCCGCCGGCAGCACGGTCACGTCCTTCTGCATGACCTCGCGGGCGCGGCGCACCAGGAACATGTTGGCGTGCAGCGCCTTCGGCACGAAATGGCCGCGGCCGACCAGCTTGATCGTGTAGATGTTTTCCTGTGACAGCAGGCGCCGGACGCCGATGGCGAGCGCCACCGCGATGATGCTCGGCATCACCAGGTCGTAGTCGCGCGTCATTTCGAAAATCATGGTGACGGCGGTCATCGCGGCGCCGGTGCCGCCGCCGACCATGGCGGCCATGCCGATGATGGCGCAGGTGGTGACACTGAAATCCGCCACCGGCATGACGGCGTTGACGGCAAGGCCGAAGGCGCCGCCGAGCGTCGCCCCCATGAATAGCGACGGCGAAAAAATGCCACCGGAAGCGCCCGAACCGAGGCTCACCGAGGTGGCGCAGAGCTTGGCGGCAAACAACAATACCAGCAGCGCCGGAATGCCGAGATCGCCGTTGAGGATCGCCTGAATGGTCGAGTAGCCGACGCCCTCGACGTAATAGTGGCCGGCGCCGACCAACAGCGCGTAGATCAGCACGCCGATCATCAGCATGCCGAGGATGTCGCGCAGATAGGGGTTCTTGATCAGCCCGAATATGTCTTCGGCGAAACTCAAGCCGCGGACGAAAACGGCGGCGGCGAGCCCGATCAGCGCGCCAAGCAAGGCATAAAGCAACAGCGCCGTCAGCGTAGCCGGCGCCTGTGACGCCAGCAGTACATTGGGAATGACGAAGGCGGGATGGATGCCGAAGAAGATGCGGCCGATGAACGTCGCGGTGCCGGTGGCGAGCGCCACCGGCAGGAAGGTGCGCGCGCTCAATTCCGGCATCATCAGCTCGATGGCGAACATCACGCCGCCGATCGGGGTATTGAAGGTGGCCGCGATGCCGGCGCCGGCGCCGGCCGCGACCAGCGTAATCCGCTGCCACGGCGCCATGCGGATGACCTGGCCGAGGGTCGAGCCGAGCGCGGCGCCGATCTGGATGATCGGTCCCTCGCGGCCGACGGCGGCGCCGGTGCCGATGGAAAGCGCCGAGGCGAGCGACTTGATCAAGGCGACAACCGGCCGGATGACGCCTTCGCGGTAATAAATCGCGTCCATGACTTCCGGCACGCCATGGCCGCGCGCTTCCGGCGCGAAATTGGTGATCAGGAAGGTGACGAGGAGCCCGCCGGCGACCGGCACCAGGATGATGAACGCGCCCCAGGGGCTCGGCGGCGTGAATAGGCTGGCGTCGTAGGGAATCGAAAACGAACCGAGAAAGGCGATGTTGTGGATCAGGCCGATCAGGGCGCGGAAGGCGACGGCGCCAAATCCGGTGACGATGCCGACGACAACCGCCAAGAGCGACAGCCGCAGCAGCCCGAGCCGCAATGGCCGCCTGAGTTTCATCTCATCTCAGCGCGTGTGTGAGGCGTTTAGAGCTGCCGGATCGCGCCGAAGTCCCAGTTGGAACCGCTCGGATTTTCGCCAATCCTGATCGTGGTATTGCTGACGAAGGTGTAGGGCGGCACCGGCAGATTGTAGGGTGCCGGCACGCCTGAGAAGACGCGTCCCGCCGGATCGTATTTGGAGCCGTGGCAGGGGCAGAAATAGCCGCCCAGCCAGTCGGCCACCGGCGACGCCGCATTCGGCTGCGGATAGAACAGCGGGATACAGCCGAGATGCGTGCAGATGCCGACCAGGACGCCGAATTCCGGCTTGATCGAGCGATGCCAGTTGGTCGCGTAGGGAGCTTGCTGGACCTGCTGGGACTCCGGATCGGCCAGCTGCGACGTCAATTGCTTGTCCTGGAGGGTCTTCAAAGTCTCCGGCGTCCGGTGGAACACGAAGATCGGGCGCTCGCGCCAGCGGACGACCACTTGCTGGCCCGGCTCGATCTTGCCGATGTCGAGATCGACCGGGCCGCCGGCCGCCCGCGTCGAGGCGTCGGGATTCATCTGGCTGACCAGGGGGACCAAGGTCGCGGCGGCGCCCACGGCGGCGACCGTGCCGGTGGCGATGAACAGGAAGTCGCGGCGCGTCGCTTCGGGCGAGTGGAGGCCTGCCGGGGTGATCGATTCGCTGCTCGCCATGATCGCGCCTTTCTCCGCCTACGGTCCCCGCGCTTATATTGGCGCGGGCTGGCCCCAGTCAATCAAGGAACCGCCAGGACGGCCCTTGCTCGCGCCAGGGTGGCTGCGGCCGTCCCGGAAGCGTCGATGGGCGTCCAGTCGAGCGCGCCAAGGTCGTAGCGCTCCTGCATCCGCGCTACCGCCGCGTCCGCATCGGAGGCATCGCCAGCGCGGGCGCCGACGCGGCCGAGCCGGGTCGCGAGGTTGGCGGTGAGGAAGAGGCCGTGCAGGGGACAATGGGTGGATTTCGCCACTTCGGCCATCGCGGCGCGCTCTTGCGGGTGCGCGAACACCGCGTCGACGATCACCGAATGGCCGGCGGCGAGGATGCGGCGGGCCTTGTCGGCGAGCTTGCCATAGACGTGAACGGTGGCCTCGCCGTTATAGGCCTCGGCGGGCAATGTCTCGGTCTCGCCGACGCCGAACAGCGCCTTGCGCTCGACGTCAGAGCGCAGCACCACGGCGCCTGGCATCGGCGCAAGGAACGGCGCCAGCGTCCGCGCGAGTTGCGTCTTTCCAGTGCCGGACAGGCCGCCGACGGCGACGAATGTGGGCGCGGCCGGCGCGATCGCCTGCAGGGCGAAGGTGAAATAGGCGCGCGCGGCTCGCCCGATCGCCGGCCGCTCGTCGGCTTGCGCCCGCTCGATCCGCGCAGCGGTCACCTTGGCGCGGATGGCGGCGCGCATCGACAGGAAGAACGGCAGCGTCGCCAGCGCGTCGAGATCTTCGCGGCGCCGCGTTTCTGCGAGGTAGCGGTTGAGCACGATATTCGCTGCCGGCGGCAGGCCGCGTTCCAAGAGGTCCATCAGCAGGAAGGCGAGGTCGTAGAACACGTCGCCGGAGGCGATGATGTCGCTGAATTCGATGGCGTCGAACAGAACCGGCTTGCCGTCGATGAGCGCGATGTTGCCGAGATGAAGGTCGCCGTGGATGCGGCGGAC
>JBKQQE010000204.1:0-6190 GCA_052326245.1 Xanthobacteraceae bacterium
CAGACCCCCCACCCCCAACCCCTCCCCGCCACGCGCGATGCGCGTGGAGGGAGGGGAGCTCATGACCTCATCCTGAGGAGCATCGCGAAAGCGATGCGTCTCAAAGGATGAAGCCAGTGAAGTAGCAATCATGCTACGCAAACACTCCCAAACCCTTCGCCGCCTTCCAGTTGCGCCAATAGTCATGCGGCATCTGGATGTGGGTGGCCCCCAGGAACGAGAAGGCGTCGTTGACGGCGTTGGAGAACGCCGGCACGCCGCCGACATTGGGGATTTCGCCGACGCCCTTGGCGCCGATCGGATGATGCGGCGACGGCGTCACCGTGAAGTCGGTCTCCCAGTGCGGCGTCTCCACCGCGGTCGGCATGAAGAAGTCCATGAACGAGCCGGTCACCACGTTGCCGGCGTCGTCGTAGCGGATCTCCTGTCCCATCGCGATGGCGAAGGCTTCCGTCAGGCCGCCATGGACCTGACCCTCGATGATCATCGGGTTGATCCGGGTGCCGCAGTCATCCAGCGCCATGAAGCGCCGGACCTTGTAGACGCCGGTGTCGACGTCGATGTCCATCACGCAGATATAGGCGCCGAACGGGTAGGTCATGTTGGGCGGATCGTAGTAGCTCACCGCCTCCAGGCCCGGCTCCATGCCCGGCGGCACCGAGTTGTAGGCCGCCCAGCAGATGTCCTTCATCGACAGCGTCTTCTCCGGCAGGCCCTTGACCCGGAAGCCGTCGATGTCCCATTCGAGGTCGTCCTCGTGGACTTCGAGCTTGTAGGCCGCGATCATCTGCGCCTTGGCCTTGATCTTGCGCGCCGCCATGGCGATCGCCGCGCCCGCCACCGGGGTCGAGCGCGAGCCGTAGGTGCCGAGCCCGTAGGGCGCAGTGTCGGTGTTGCCCTCCTCCACCATGATGTTGTCGGCCGGCAGGCCGATCTCGGTGGCGATGATCTGCGCCCAGGTGGTCTCGTGGCCCTGGCCCTGGCTCTTGGAGCCGACGCGCGCGATGCCCGCCCCGGTCGGGTGCAGCCGGATCTCGCAGGAGTCGAACATTGCGATGCCGAGGATGTCGCAGTTCTTCGAGGGACCTGCGCCGACGATCTCGGTGAAGAACGACACCCCCACGCCCATGATCTCGCGGGTCTCGCCGCGCTTGAACGCCGCGCGCTTTTCCGCCTGCTCCTTGCGCAGCTCGGCGTATTTCATCGTCTCCATCACCTTCTTCATGGCGGTGGCGTAGTCGCCGGAATCGTATTCCCAGCCGAGCGCCGAGTGGTAGGGAAACTGCTCGGGCTTGATGAAGTTCTTCAGCCGCAGCTCGGCCGGGTCCATCTTCAGTTTCTGGGCCAGGATATCCATCCCCCGCTCGATGCAGTAGGCCGCTTCCGTGACGCGGAACGAGCAACGGTAGGCGACGCCGCCCGGCGCCTTGTTGGTGTAGATGCCGTCGACCGAAAGATGCGCGACCGGAATATCGTAGCTGCCGGTCACGATGTTGAAGAAGCCGGCCGGCCATTTCGACGGGTCGGCGCAGGCATCGAACGCGCCGTGGTCGGCGAGCACGTGGACGCGCAGGCCGGTGATCTTGCCGTCCTTGGTCGCCGCGATTTCGGTGGTCATGTGATAGTCGCGGGCGAACGAGGTCGCGGTCAGGTTCTCGATGCGGTCCTCGACCCACTTCACCGGCTTGCCGGTGACGATGGAGGCGACCGCCGCGCAGATATAGCCGGGATAGGCGCCGACCTTGTTGCCGAAGCCGCCGCCGATGTCCGGCGAGATCACGTGGATCTTCTGCTCGGGAATCTTGGCGATCAGCGCCACCACGGTGCGGATCACGTGCGGCGCCTGGAAGGTGCCCCAGATCGTCAGCTCGCCCCTGATCTTGTCGAACGAGCAGACGCACTGGCAGGTCTCCAGCGGCGACGGATGGACGCGCTGGTAGGAGATCAGCTCCTTGATGGTGACGTCGGCCTTCTTGAAGGCGGCGTCGGTGAGATCCTTGTCGCCCACCGTCCACTCGAAGATGTGGTTGTGGTGCTTGCGCGGGCCGTGCGCGCCGCTGGTCTTGCCGGCGAGATCCTCGCGCAGCACCGGGGCGTCGGGGTCCATCGCCTTGAACGGATCGATCAAGGGCGGCAGCGCTTCATATTCCACCTCCACCTTGCCGACGCCGTCGTCGGCGGCGTAGCGGTCGGTGGCGACCACGAAGGCGACCTCCTGGCCCTGGAACAGCACCTTGCCGTCGGCCAGCACCATCTGCACGTCACCGGCCAGCGTCGGCATCCAGGCGAGGTTGACGGTCTTCAGCGTCTCGGCGGTGATCACCGCGAGCACGCCCGGCACCTTCAGCGCGGCTTCCGCATTGATCGACTTGACGCGCGCGTGCGCGTGCGGCGAGCGCACGAAATCGCCGTGCAGCATGCCGGGCAGCTTGACGTCGTCGACGTAGTTGCCCTTGCCTTGCGTGAAGCGGATGTCCTCGACCCGCTTGCGCTTGCAGCCCATGCCTTCGAGGGCCGCCGTGCGTTGTTCCCGCGTGGGAGTCATGTCGTTCATTCTGCCGCCTCCCGGAATTCAGTACCGTTGATCTTGGCCGAGGCGTACTGGATCGCCTTGACGATGTTCTGGTAGCCGGTGCAGCGGCAGATGTTGCCGGAAATGCCCATGCGGATTTCCGCCTCGCTGGGCGAGGGATTTTCCTGCAGCAGCCGGTGCGCGCGCACGATCATGCCGGGGGTGCAGAAGCCGCATTGCAGCCCGTGCATCATCCGGAAGCCTTCCTGCAGCGCCGCCAGCGAGCCGTCGGCGTTGGCGACGCCCTCGATGGTCAGGATCTCGGCGCCCTCGGCCTGCACCGCGAACACGGTGCAGCTCTTCACCGACTTGCCGTCGAGATCGACCGTGCAGGCACCGCAATGGGTGGTTTCGCAGCCGATATGGGTGCCGGTGAGCGCAAGGTTCTCGCGCAGGAAATGCACCAGCAGCGTGCGCGGATCGACGAGGCCTTCGACCTCGGCGCCGTTCACCTTCATCGTGACGTGGGTCTTTGCCATTGTTTGTGTCCCCTCTCAGGTCGCGCGCGCGGCGGCGCGTTGCAGCGCCCGCGTCACCATGATCCCACCGACATGCTTGCGGTATTCGACCGGCCCGCGGGCGTCCGCGGCCGGCGTCATGATCGCTTCCGCGGCAGCAGCCGCCTGCTTCAGCGCGGCGGCGTCGAGCTTGGTGCCGATCACCGCCTTGGCGGCGGCCTCCGCCAGCAGCGCGGTCTCAGCCAGGTTGGTCAGCCCGATGGCGCAGCTCGCAACCACGCCGCCCTTCATGGTGAGGACGACGGCGGCCGCGGCGGTGGCGTAATCGCCGACCTTGCGCTTGAGTTTTTCGTAAGCATAGCCGTGGCCCGCCGGCGGGATCGGCACCACCACGGAGGTCAGGAGCTCGCCGGGCTCCAGCGCGGTGAAATAGGCGCCCTGGTAGAATTCGCGGGCGGCCACCTCGCGGGTGCCGGACGACTTGGTCAGCTTGTAGGTCGCGCCCAGCGTCATCATCAGCGCCGGCAGGTCGTTGCCGGGATCGCCGTTGGCGACATTGCCGCCGACCGTGCCCATGTAGCGCACCTGCGGATCGGCGATCAGCAGTGCCGCCTCGTGCAGGATGGGAACGGATTTGGCGACCTCGTCGGACGCCAGCAGGTCGTGCTGGGTGGTCATGGCGCCGATCTCGAGCGCGTTGCCGACCCTGCGGATGCCTTTCAGGCCGTCGATCTTGCCGAGATCCACCAGGTGTTCCGGCGTCGCCAGCCGGAGTTTCATCATCGGCACGAGGCTGTGGCCGCCGGCCAGCGGCCGGGCCTCGTCCCCCAGACTTGCCAAGAGCTTGACCGCGTCGGCCACGGTCGTGGGTCGGTGATAGCTGAATGAGCCAGGGATCATCGTCTCCTCCACCGTCCTGTTGCGCTTGAAGCACGGACGTTGGCCGGAAGATCGACTCGCGGCCGGGTCGGAAGCAAGGCGGCCGCAGTGGCAGGCTCACGAGCCGGCAAAATTCACACGAAATGCGGGATAGCGATCACGAAATGCGTCAGACGTTGCGACCTATCGGCGCTCAGGAGGCACTGGCGCCGCGCCGGGCAAGCCCGAGCCGCGCCTTGACGTCGGCGAGCTTGGCGCGGCTGACGGGAATCCGGTGCGGCGACGGCCCGTCGAGCTGGATGACGGCGCCCTCGCCCTCCTTGCGGACGGTAGAGATGTGCTGGATCGCGACAATGTAGCTGCGGTGCACGCGGACAAACAGCGCCGGATCGAGCTGGGCTTCGGCATCGGAAATCGACCACGGACACAGCCGCTCGCGGGTGCCGTCGTGCACCATAGTATAATGTGCGTCGGCGTGGATGCTGCGCACGTCGGCCACGTCGATGAAATGGGTTCCCTCGGCGTCCTCGACCGGCAGCCTGGACACCGGCGCGGCGCGCGGCTGGCCGATGCCCCCGAGCGGAAACGGCGTCGGCCGCGCCACCGCCGCCGCAGCATCGCCCGACCTGCGCGCATCGGCCGCCGCGCCTTGCAGCCGCCGGTCCGGCACCAGCGACAGCAGGAAGCCGGCTGCGATGACGAAGCAGAGCAGCGTGACCACCAGCGCCAGCATTTGCTGCGATGCAACCAGGCCGTCTATGTGGTGCGGGCCGGCGGAGCGAACCATGTGCATGCCGGCCATCGCGGTGTAGTGCATCCCCGACACTGCGATGCCGAAAGCGATGGCGCTGGCGGCCAGCCGCACGCCGCCCTGGCGGGCGATGAAGATCCGCAGGCCGCCATAGGCGGCGCCGATCGCGATCGCGACCGACAGCACCACCCAGACGGGATCGTGGGTCATCTCGAACCGGCCCGAGAGCGCGTGCATGCCGACATAGTGCATGCTGGCGATGCCGCCCCCCAGCAGCACGGCCGACGCCACCACCCGGCGCAGCGACGGCTCGCCGACGCTGACGAAGAACAGCGACACGCCGACCACCAGCGCGCAGATCAGGAACGAAATGATGGTGGGCAGCACCAGGTAGCCGGCATCCGGCGGCAGCGGCGCCGCCAGCATGCCGACGAAATGCATGGTCCAGATGCCGATGGCCAGAAAGCCCGCCGCGCCCGCCAGCAGCAGGCGGTGGCTGGCATCCGGCGTGCCGCGGATCCGCGCCGCGAGCCCAAATCCGGTGTATCCGCCCAGGATTGCAATCACCACCGAAAGGGCCACGAGCGAGGGGTCGTGTCCTTCAAACATCGACGTTCACCATTGCGCCATGTGCGCGGGCGTGACTTTGCGCGAAATGCCGCGGCATTCCAAGGCGAAACCAGCGCTGCACTGCGTCAGGCGCCAGCGCAAGCGGGGGCGGCCTCCGGGTGGGCCAGTTTGCTGCCTTCGTCGTTGCAGTTTTCGGACCATATCCTGATCGCGTCCACGCTGCTTCGCGCGCCCGTCCCGCCGATGCCATGACGAGAAAGTTGCCGCCGCGCGCACGCCCTTGATTCCTTGGGACTCCAGCCGCCGTCTGGCAAGCCGGTCCGCTCGCGCCGACGATGAAGCGGACCGCGCGATCCGAGGGGGCATGATTCTGCTGAAGATTTGGTCTTGCACCCGGCGGCCCGGTGCGCACTATCGGCCAATGGCGCGAACGCAGCCTAGCCCTTTCGGCGAGTTTCAGTGCGACCAGTGCGGCTCGCTCTATGAAGTCGAGTTCATTGCTCTTTCGCAGCCGGCGTCAGACGAGGCCATCTGCCAGAGCTGCCAGATGGTCATGAACGAATGGCGTGGCACGCGGGCGCCGGTCTACAAACTGAAATCGCCGTCCGATCAAGGCCAAGGCCTGCTGAAACGCCTGACTGAAATGCCTTACTGAAAACGCCTGCGGAAAGCCGCACTGCCGGCGCTGCTCCGGACGCGAAATGGTGCAGTCTCCGGGTGGCCCGCCCGCGTTTTCCGACTATGCTGTCGCTTCCGCATCGTCCGAAACCCATCGAGATTGCCCATGACCCTCGGCATTGCCCATCTGTCGCCGATTGCTGCCCTCGTCACGGGGGTGGTGATCCTGTTGTTTCCCCGGATTCTGAACCTGATGGTGGCGCTTTATCTCATCTTCGTAGGCATCGTGGGGTTGAACGAGATCCACCACTTCTTCGGCTAGTGCCCGCTTTTCGAAGTTCG
>JBKQQE010000205.1:0-6187 GCA_052326245.1 Xanthobacteraceae bacterium
CACTTCCAAATAGTAAATAGTTGCCGCGCCCGTTCCGGACAAGGCTCGGGTCCCGGCAGTGTGGTGGTTTTGACATTCGCTTCGGTATTGCCGCGAACTCTCCAAGCGAATGTCAAATCCAGAACCACACTAGAATCTAATAGTTGCTAGTGTCCCTATGGTTCTAACATTCGCAAAAGAGCCTGCTGCAAAGTGGTGCGAATGTTAGAACCGGGACACTAGGGACGGGTCAGCCGGAGACCAGCCCCGGGCCCAGCTTCAGCTCGATTTCGCCGAGGATGCGCGCCAGCCGCTCGGCCCATTGCTCCTGTCCGGCGACGTCCTCGATCTGGTCCTGCCGGATCTCGATGCCGCTGTTGACGAGGCCGCGCCGCTCGCCGTGCACCGGGATGGTGTAGTCGGTGGTGTCGCTGACCGCGTAGGGCTCGTTGTCGCCGACGACGAGGTCGCCCTCGGCGCGCAGATGCTGCAGCAACAGCGGTGGCAGGCGGTGGTCGTGCTGGTAGAGGGTGCCGATATGCCAGGGCCGCACGATGCCGGCATAGACCGGCGTGAAGGAATGCAGCGCGATCAGCATCGTCGGCCGGCCGTCGCGCTGGCGCTGGTCGATGACGTCGGCGATGCGCCGATGATAGGGCTCGAATACGGCGGCCCGTCGCGCCTCCGCGGCCTCGCGCGTCAGCCCTTCGTTGCCGGGAACCGTGATTGCTTCGCTGATCATCGGGATCGAGGACGGCGCCCCCGGCGGCCGGTTGCAGTCGATCACCAGCCGCGAGTAGCGCTGCGCCACGAGATGGGCGTTGAGAAGGCGCGCCAGCCGGGTGGCGACGCCGGCAATGCCGACGTCCCAGGCGATGTGGCGCGTCAGCTCGCCGTCGGGCAGGCCGAGATTGTCCAGCGCGCGCGGAATCACCCGGCCGAAGTGGTCGCAGACCAGGAGGAATGCCGCGGCGCCCGCGCTATTCTCCTCCACGACCGGCGGGAGTTCATCTGGGTCGAGACGGAACGGGCGGCTGTTCACGACAGGGTCTCTTCGGTCAGCGGGTGGCTTGTCGTCGACGCTGGTTGGCCAAGCCTTCGCCTCGCTCTCGGCCGACGGCAGCGGCGGCAGAATCAGCCGGCCACCATCATCTAACAAAGCCGCGGTCTTGACGAGGTCCCGCGGGGAACGGGTCCGATTCCGGCTGCCCCCCGCGCGCGGCCTTCGTGGGGCTGTGAATAGCCGGGACAAGTCGACAGGCTGTGGCCGAAGCCAAGTTCATGCCTATATGGATGATCGGTTGGCTATGCCGCCAGGGAGGTCCGCGACGGGCCACGCCTTGCCCGGCGCCCCTCTTGAACCGGCCGCCGGAGGCCCCACGACCCCGATGCGTTTTACGCCCCAGTTTCTCGATGAGCTGCGCGCGCGGCTTCCGGTCTCGGAAGTCGTCGGCCGCCGCGTCAAGCTCAAGCGGGCCGGCCGGGAGTGGAAGGGGCTGTCGCCATTCCAGCAGGAGAAATCGCCATCCTTCACGGTCAACGACCAGAAGGGTTTTTACCACGACTTCTCCTCGGGCAAGCACGGCGATATTTTTGGCTTCATCATGGAGACCGAGGGCGTCGGCTTCGCCGAA
The DNA here is from genome assembly GCA_052326245.1 of Xanthobacteraceae bacterium. GTDB lineage: Bacteria > Pseudomonadota > Alphaproteobacteria > Rhizobiales > Xanthobacteraceae > Bradyrhizobium_A. The sequence goes on from JBKQQE010000205.1 coordinate 1,614, forward strand.
GCCGTCGAGCGGCTCGCATCCCTGGCCGGCGTGCCGCTGCCCGCGGTGTCGCCCGACGCCGCCCGCCAGGCCGAACGCCGCCGCTCGCTCTACGACATCATGGAGATGGCGGCGGTATATTTCGCCGAGACGCTGGCCTCGCGCGCCGGCGCCAAGGCGCGCGGCTATCTCGCCGATCGCGGCATCTCGCCGCCGACGCAGCTCCAGTTCCGGCTCGGCTATGCCGGCTCCGAACGCTTCGCGCTGAAGGAACATCTCGGCAAGGCCGGCGTCCCGGTTGCCGACATGATCGAAGCCGGGCTCCTGATCGGCGGCGACGACATCCCGGTGCCCTACGATCGCTTCCGTGATCGCGTGATGTTTCCGATTACCGACCTGCGCAACCGTGTCATCGCCTTCGGCGGCCGCGCGCTCGAGAAGGACGTCGCCGCCAAGTATCTCAATTCGCCGGAAACGCCGCTGTTTCACAAGGGCGACAATCTGTACAATTTCGCTCCGGCGCGGCAGGCGGCGCACAACGGCGCCGCCGTCATCGTCGTCGAGGGCTATGTCGACGTCATCGCGATGGTGACGGCCGGCTTTTCCGGCACGGTCGCGCCGCTCGGCACCGCGCTGACCGAACAGCAGCTCGCCCATATCTGGCGCATGGCTGACGAACCGATCCTGTGCTTCGACGGCGACAAGGCCGGACAGCGCGCCGCCTACCGCGCGGCCGACCTCGCGCTGCCGCAGCTGACCCCCGGCAAGAGCCTGCGCATCGCGCTGTTGCCGCAGGGCCAGGACCCGGACGATCTGGCGCGCAGCGGCGGCCGCGGCGCGATCGAGGATGTGATCGCTGCGGCGCGACCGCTCGCCGAGGTGATCTGGTCGCGGGAGATCGAGGGTGGCAGTTTCACCACCCCCGAACGCCGTGCCGCGCTGGAGGCCCGGATTAGCGAAATGACCGCCTCCATCCGAGATGAGGTGGTGCGGCGTTACTACCGGCAGGATCTGGGGGCGCGGCTGCAGCGCGCCTTCGCGCTGGAACCGGCCCGGGGCGGCTATCGGGGCTACGGGTCGGGCGGCGAATCAGGCTGGCGATCGGGGCCCCGAGGGGGGAACCGGGGCGGGCGGGGCGATCCGCGGGGCGGCCGTCAACAGGTTTCCGCGGTTGGGCCGAGCGCTGGCCGCGGCGCTTACCAAGTGGCGAGCCCGCAGCTCGCCCAGAGTTCGCTGATGCGCGGCCAGCGCTCGGCCCTGTCGCGGCGTGAGGCCCTCATCCTGCGGTGCCTGGTCAACCACCCCTGGCTGCTGCACGATCACCTCGAGGAGGCGGCGGCCCTGGAAATGGCGCATCCGGACGCCCATCGCCTGCGCGCCGCGATCATCGCCGCCTTCGCCAACGAACACCACCACGAGGGTGTCAGCGCCGAGGAGCAGCGCGAAAAGCTCCTCTCCGATCTCGCGAAGTCAAATTTTTCTGAGCTTATTCAAAGAGTTGAGACCTCCATTACAACGTCAGCGGTGTGGGGGGCGCAGCCCGGCGCGGCGCCCGAGGACGTACTCGCCACCTGGCACCAGCTCGTTGCCTTGCATCGCCAGTGGCATTCACTACTTAGGGAGCTGAAGGACGCAGAGCTGGCGTTGGGCGACGAGCCGAATGAGGCGAATTATGCCTGGCTGCGCGACGTCAAAAGCAGACTTTCGGAAGTGGACGGCACCGAGGCCCTGATCGAAGGCTTTGGCGAGCCGTCCGGCCGTCTGCAGCGCTCCGTCTAGACGAGGCGCGGGCCGGGGGGATAGCCGAAACCGTTAAGCCGGAACCGTTAAAAAGACTCGCAAAATGGATGGTTTCGACGCAAAAACAGGCCCCGGCGGCGCCTCGCGGCGCAGCATGCAGCTTGGCGAGGTGTGGCGAAGCCGGCGAGACCGACATGGGTGGCGTTGCGATGGCGCCGCCCTTTCCGCATGGCTTGCGGGACGACGAAGGCGGATTGGCGAATAGCGGATTGATCAGAGCGGATTGACACCGGGCAGCGGGGCGACGCATCCGGGCATGAGGCGCGTTTCAGGAGCAGTGAATGGCCAGCAAGGCGAAGACGGCGCAAGTCAAGGAAAAGGAAAAGGACGAGAAGGTCGCTGACGCTCCGGAGAAGGATGCCGTTGAAGCGCCGGGACCGTTGCTCGACCTCTCCGACGCCGCCGTCAAGAAGATGATCAAGCAGGCCAAGAAGCGTGGCTATGTCACCTATGAGCAGCTCAACGCGGTGCTGCCGTCGGAGGAAGTGACGTCCGAGGCGATCGAGGACACGCTCGCGCTATTGTCCGACATGGGCATCAACGTCATTGAATCGGAAGACAGCGACAGCGAGGACGAGGACGCCAAGGAAGAGGCCGAGGACGAGCCCGACAACGAACTGGTCGAGGTGACGCAGAAGGCCGTCACCGAAACCAAGAAATCCGAGCCCGGTGAGCGCACCGACGATCCGGTGCGGATGTATCTGCGCGAGATGGGCACCGTCGAGCTGCTGTCGCGCGAGGGCGAAATCGCCATTGCCAAGCGCATCGAGGCCGGCCGCGAAGCCATGATCGCGGGCCTCTGCGAAAGCCCGCTGACGTTCCAGGCCATCATCATCTGGCGCGACGAGCTCAACGAGGGCAAGATTTTCCTGCGCGACATCATCGACCTCGAGGCGACCTAGGCCGGTCCCGACGCGCGCAATGGCATGAACGCCGGCAACGGCGGCGGCGCTGCCGCGGCCGAGGGCCAGGCGACCGCCGCAGCCGCCCCGGCTGCGCCGTCGAGGGCGGCGCCGCCGGCGGCACCGCCCGCCGCCACGCCGTTCCGCCCGGCCCCGCCGCGCGGCGCCCCCGACGGCGGCGGTGAGGAAAAGGATCCGGCCGAATCCGCCGCCGAATCCGACATGGAAGACGACGAGTTCGAAAACCAGATGTCGCTGGCGGCGATCGAGGCCGAACTGAAGCCGAAGGTGGTCGAGACCTTCGACAAGATCGCGAGCGAATACAAGAAGCTGCGCCGCCTGCAGGAACAGGACATCCAGAACCAGCTGCAGAACGAGACGCTGTCGCCGGCCCAGGAGCGCAAATACAAGAAGCTCAAGGACGAGATCATCGCGGAGGTGAAGTCGCTGCGGCTGAACCAGGCGCGCATCGATTCGCTGGTCGAGCAGCTCTACGACATCAACAAGAAGCTGGTGTCCTACGAGAGCCGCCTGTTCCGCCTCGGCGACAGCCATGGCGTCGGGCGCGAGGACTTCCTGCGCAACTACCAGGGCTCGGAGCTCGATCCGCGCTGGCTCAACCGCGTCTCGAAGCTGTCCGCCAAGGGCTGGAAGAATTTCGTCGCCCACGAGAAGGATCGCATCCGCGAGCTGCGTCACGAGATCCAGCAGCTCGCCGCGCTGACCGGGCTCGAGATCGGCGAATTCCGCAAGATCGTGCTCGGCGTGCAGAAGGGCGAGCGCGAGGCGCGCCAGGCCAAGAAGGAGATGGTGGAAGCCAACCTCCGGCTGGTGATTTCGATCGCCAAGAAATACACCAACCGCGGCCTGCAGTTCCTCGACCTGATCCAGGAAGGCAATATCGGCCTGATGAAGGCGGTGGACAAGTTCGAGTATCGCCGCGGCTACAAGTTCTCGACCTACGCCACCTGGTGGATCCGGCAGGCCATCACCCGCTCGATCGCCGATCAGGCCCGCACCATCCGTATTCCGGTGCACATGATCGAGACCATCAACAAGATCGTGCGCACCTCGCGCCAGATGCTCAACGAGATCGGCCGCGAGCCGACGCCGGAGGAATTGGCCGAGAAACTCGGCATGCCGCTGGAGAAGGTGCGCAAGGTCCTCAAGATCGCCAAGGAGCCGCTGTCGCTGGAGACCCCGGTGGGCGACGAGGAGGATTCGCACCTCGGCGATTTCATCGAGGACAAGAACGCGATCCTGCCGATCGACGCCGCGATCCAGTCCAACCTGCGCGAGACCACCACGCGCGTGCTCGCCTCGCTGACGCCGCGCGAGGAACGCGTGCTGCGCATGCGCTTCGGCATCGGCATGAACACCGACCACACGCTGGAGGAAGTCGGCCAGCAGTTCTCGGTGACCCGCGAGCGTATCCGCCAGATCGAGGCCAAGGCGCTGCGCAAGCTCAAGCACCCGAGCCGGTCGCGCAAGCTCAGAAGCTTCCTCGACAACTGATCGCTGTTGAAGCCCGCTGATCTTACGCAGATAGCCGTCGAATTGGCTCGTGAACCGCGGCAATAACACATATGCCGTCCAGAAATCGTATCCAGTTGAAGGGTTACGTCAGATTTCAGCTGTCGCAACGATCGGCTAGGAACGCTCACCACGAATTCGAGAATCTCGCGTTTGAAGTCGCGAGAATTCGAGTTGTGCCTAACCTGCTTCCTGCAACCGGGCCCGTGCAAGCTGGAGGCGATCAAGGCCGGGATACCTTTTGGATTGCAGAGCAATTTTTGTCAGTTCCCGCTGATGAATGGCCTGCGGAGTCGACAGACGAGCAATATCAAGAATTGCGTGAGCGATGGATAGTCCGAGGCGACACGCCTCAGAACT
>JBKQQE010000206.1:0-6084 GCA_052326245.1 Xanthobacteraceae bacterium
CGCGCGACCTTGGAATCGGCGGCAACAGCCCGCGCGCATTCAATGAAAAGATCAGCGGCAGCAGCACGTCCTGGCCCCGCGCCAGATCCACCAGCGCCTGCCAGGAAAACCCGCGCCGCATCAGCCGCAGGCGCATCGCGCCGGTGGTCGCCGGATCGATGTCGGGCCGCAGAATGTCGCCCAGCAGCGACAACAGCGAACTGTCCCGAATTGTCGCCGGCGTCGTCAGCAAGGCAGGTCTCCCATGGCGCGTTCCGGGGACACCACGTCCGGGCCCAGTCGCTCGACCAGCACCGACCACACCGGCTCGCCGAGAAATCCCTTGAAGTGGTCGACGACCTGCGCCGTATCCCAGCCCAGCTCGCGAAATCCGATCAGATAGTTTCGCACCCGGTCCTCCCACCGGCTGGCATAGGCCGTTCCGAACGGACGGCTGGACCGGTGCATCCAGCGCAGGAACGGCAGACAGAGGGTCCTGCCGCCGCGCTGCCGGACTTTTTCGTGGATGTAGCCCGCTTCGCCGCCGAAGCCGCGAAAGGCCGGGTTGAAGCCCGGCCACGCGCTGCGCCGGCACGCAAACAGCCCCAATCCCTGCATCGGGATTTCAAAGGGGGGCAGGTCGGCGTCGGCGCCGGCGGGATCGGCGTCCCGCGCGCCATAAACTCCGACATGCCATTCGGGCCTGAGATGGGTCGAATATCCCTTCAGGTCGTCATCGATCATCGGCCCCTGCAGCAGGTCCGCGGTCCCGGGTCTCGCCTCGAAGTAGTCGAGCAGTCGCCGCAGGGCGCCGTTCTCGATCAGGATGTGACAGTCGATGCACAGCACGAATTCGCCGCGGGCCGCCTCGAACACCCAGTCCCTGGCGGCAATGCCCGAAACCTCGCCTTTGGCAATGTAGCGACAGTTCAGCATCGATTTCTCGATGTCCATGAGCGCCTGCGCGCAGGGGCCGGTCGGGTTGTTGTCGACGACGATGAATTCCACCTCGTCGAGGATTTCGGGATGATGCAGCCGGATGGCCTGCAGCGTGAAATAGACGCCATCGTAGTCGTCGAAAGTCGCCATCCCGATCGTCAGCTTCGGCATGCCCGTCGCCGGCGGCGATTGCGGCGCCGGCGCGCCGAGACCCTCCGGCAGCGACGGCGCTTCGGACACGTTGCGTTCGGCCGCCGGAGCCGGGCGTGACCGCGACCCGAATGTCGCCATCAGCTTCCGCAACTCCGTCGCCGGAATGCCGGATTCCACCACCACCTTCAGGAAGGCGTCGGCGGCGGTTTGCGGCCGGTCCAGCCGGCGAAGTTCCCAGGCCAGCGCATGCGTCACGATGGTGTCGAGATCCTCGAAACGCGGCTGCCACGACAGCACCGTGCGGATGCGCCGGCCGTCGGCGACGAGCGACGCCGCATCGCCGGGCCGCGGGCCGAGGTAACGAACCGGAAAATTCCGTCCGCAGACGCGCTTGGCGGCGTCGATGACGTCGAGCACCGAGTGGCCGCGCCCATAGCCGCAATTCAGCGTCGCATCGGCGCCGCCGGCCCGCAGATAGGCCAGCGCGGCGGCGTAGGCGCGGGCAACATCGCTGACATGGACGAAATCGCGTGTGCAGGTCCCGTCGAGCGTCGGATAACCGGTGCCGTACACCTCGATGGCAGGGCGGACGCCGAGCGCGGCCTCGATGGTCCGCCTGATCAGGCTCGACGCGTGCGCGCCCGGAAGATTCGCCCGCCGCTTCGGATCGGCGCCGGCGACGTTGAAGTTGCGCAGAATGACGCAACCCAGATCGTGCGCCGCCGCAAGCTCCCGCAGCGTGCTCTCGCCTATCAGCTTGGACCAGCCATGGGGCGAGACCGGCCTGCCCGGCGCATCCTCGGACAGCGGTCCGCTGCCGGAATTTCCATACACCGCGGCGCTCGAGGCGAAAACGAAATGGCGCACCCCGCACCCGGCCGCCGCCTCGATCAGGTTGCGGGCGGCCATGGCGTTGTCGCGGCAACAGCCGAGCGGATCGCCGACGGAATCCGGCACCACGGTCGATCCGCAAAGGTGCACGATGGCCGAAACCCGGTGTTCGTCGATCAGCGCGCCGACGAGGTCGCGGTCGCCGCAATCGCCGACGATCAGCGGCACCGCGGCAGGCAACGCGGCACGCGATCCGCCCGACAGGTCGTCCACCACGACGACCGCCTCTCCCAGATCGACGAGTTCTTGCACGACATGACTTCCGACATAACCCGCGCCGCCAGTAATCAGGATGGTCATCTGATCGGCATCTCCACGCCTCCCCGGGGCGATCTCTCCGCGGCAACCGGCGGCGGCGGCGAGCGATGGTTTGCGCACGCCGCAGCCCCGACAGCAACCATGTCCCGGATGGCCTGGATCCTCAATACCGCAATTTCAGGCACCGTCGCCAGCGATCCCACCCTGCCCGCCATCGCGAGCGACCTGGACCGACACCTCCCCGTACTCCCGAGTTGCGCGCACGCCCGAGCACGCCGAGCGCAGCGCCCGAGCCATCAAGGCGCGACTCCAACCGCCCCGCCGTACAATCGCTGCAATTGTTAACATCACCATTCACGGGGCGTTCAGCCACGCCGTGGCCAAATGTCATCCATGTGATCCAGTCTTTGTGATCCAGACTTGCAGCAGGGCCGATGGTTCCTTTCTCACAGCTTTGGCGCGCCGCCGCGCCGTTCTCCGCGATCTGCGCCGTCGCCGTGATCGGCCTGACCGCGGTGGCGCCCGCCCGCGCCGGCGACCTGTCGCCGCGCGACCTCGTGCTGCTCGATCGCCTGACCTGGGGCGCCAACGCGGCAAGCGTGGCGCACATGCAGAGCCTCGGCACCGAGCGCTGGCTGCAGGAACAGTTGCATCCGGCACCGGTCGAGCCGCTGCCCGATGCCGCCAAGGCCGCGATCGAGGCGATGCCGGACGTGCATCGCCCGCTGCTCGAGGTCGCCACCGCCTTCGACACCCAGGGCAAGACCGCGAACCAGATTCCCGACGCCGAGCTGAAGAAGGCGGCGCAGCAGGTGTTCCAGCAGGGCATGAACGACCGCGGGCGGCAGGCGCAGGCGCGCACCATCCTGCGCGCGCTCTATGCGCCCGACCAGCTGCGCGAGCGCATGACCTGGTTCTGGTTCAACCACTTCAACGTGCACCAGTACAAGTCCAACCTGCGCGTCATGGTCGGCGACTACGAGGACACGCTGCGCGCGCACGCGCTCGGCCGCTTCCGCGACCTGCTCGCCGCGACGCTGCATCACCCGGCGATGCTGCGCTACCTCGACAACGCCGACAATGCCGCGGGCCATATCAACGAGAACTATGCCCGCGAGATCATGGAGCTGCACACCATGGGCGTGGGCTCCGGCTACACCCAGGGCGACGTCGAGGCGCTGGCGAAGGTCCTCACCGGCGTCGGCATCGATCTCAATCCCGCGGAGCCGAAGCTGAAGCCGGAATGGCAGCCGCTGCTGCTGCGCCAGGGCGCCTTCGAGTTCAATCCGGCGCGGCACGATTTCTCCGACAAGGTCTTTCTCGGCCACACCATCAAGGGCCGCGGCTTCGCCGAGGTCGACGAGGCGCTCGACCTGATCTCCCGCAACCCGGCCACCGCGAAGCACGTGTCCGAGAAGCTGGCGATGTATTTCGTCAGCGACACCCCGCCGCCGGCGCTGGTGGAGCGCATGGCGCAGAGCTTTGCCGCGAGCGACGGCGACATCGCCGCGGTGCTCACCACCATGGTGCACGCGCCGGAGTTCATCGCCACGCTGAAGCCCGGCGCCAAGTTCAAGGATCCGGCGCAGTATGTGTTCTCGGCGGTGCGGCTCGCCTACGACCGCAAGGTCATCCTCAACACCGGCCCGATCCAGAACTGGCTCAACCGGCTGTCGGAAGGGCTCTACAACCATCCCACCCCGGACGGCTACGCGCTGAACGCGGCGGCGTGGGATGGCCCCGGCCAGATGATGCTGCGGTTCGAGATCGCACGCCAGATCGGCTCCGGCTCGGCCGGCCTGTTCAAGCCGGACGGGCCGAACGCGGTCGAGCAGCCGGCGTTCCCGCTGCTGCAGAACGCGCTGTACTTCTCCAGCCTGCGCCAGACGCTGAGCCCGGCGACGCTCGCCGCGCTCGACCGGGCGGTGTCGCCGCAGGACTGGAACGCGCTGTTCCTGTCGTCGCCGGAGTTCATGCGGTGAGGGCGCTTTAGTCGTCATGGCCGGGCTTGTCCCGGCCATCCACGTCTTCCTTGCAGCAAGGCAGCGAAGTCGTGGATGCCCGGCACACGGCCGGGCATGACGGCAGGAAACGACGTGCGGGACGACGAAACGAAAGGCAAAGAAATGACCCGACGCGATCTGATCAAGGCCTTCGCCGCCTCCTCCGCCCTCACCGTCGCCGGCCGGGTGTGGGCGGCGCCGATGACCGACGCACGCCTCCTGGTGGTGTTCCTGCGCGGCGCCTATGACGCCGCCAATGTGGTGATCCCGGTGGGCAGCGATTTCTACCACACGGCGCGGCCGACGCTGGCAATCGCCAGACCCGACGCCGGCAATCCCAACGCCGCGCTGCCGCTCGACGCCGGTTTCGGCCTGCACCCGGCGCTCAAGGACTCGATCCTGCCGCTGTGGGGCAAGCGCGAGGTCGCCTTCATCCCGTTTGCCGGCACCAGCGACGACGTCAGCCGCAGCCATTTCGAGACCCAGGACACCATCGAGCTCGGGCAGGCCACCGGCGGCGCGCGCGACTACCGCTCCGGCTTCATGAGCCGGCTTGCCACCGAATTGACCCGCGTCAAGCCGATCTCCTTCACCGACCAGCTGCCGCTGATCTTTCGCGGCCAGAAGCAGATTCCCAATATCGGCATCGCCAGCGTCGCCAAGCCCGGCGTCGACGACCGCCAGGCCAACCTGATCCGCGAGATGTATGCCCAGACCGACCTCGCCGCGACCATCACCGAAGGCTTCCGCGTCCGCGACGACGTCTACCGCTCGGTGTCGGAGGAGATGCAGGCCGCCAACCGCGGCGCGGTGTCGCCGCGCGGCTTCGAATTGTCCGCGCGCCGGATCGGCCGGCTGATGCGCGAGCAGTACAATCTCGGCTTCGTCGACGTCGGCGGCTGGGACACCCACGTCAACCAGGGCGCCGCCACCGGCTATCTCGCCGACCGCATCGGCGAACTGGGCCGCGCCCTCGCCGGCTTTTCCGAGGAGGTGGGCGCCGCGACCTGGCGCGATACCGTGGTGGTGGTGATCAGCGAATTCGGCCGCACCTTCCGCGAGAACGGCGACCGCGGCACTGACCACGGCCACGGCAGCGTCTACTGGGTGCTCGGCGGCGGCATCAATGGCGGCCGCATCGCCGGCGAGCAGGTCAAGGTCGAGCAGGCAACCCTGTTCCAGAACCGCGACTATCCGGTCTTGACCGACTACCGCGCGCTGTTCGCCGGGCTGACGCAGAAGATGTACGGCCTGCAGCCGCAAGGCATCCAGCGCATCTTCGGCGCCACCAAGCCGGCCGATCTCGGGCTGGTGTAGCGGGCAACGGCCGGCGGCTCGGCCTACGCCAGCAGGCGCCGGACATAGTCGCGCCCGCCGTTCTCGATCATGTCGTGGCACAGATCGGCGCAGATCAGCGCCGCGACCAGCATCGTCGCCACCAGGGCAAAGCCGGGCATGCCCGAAATGCGGGCGATGGCGGGGTGTCCGGTGATGACCAAGAGGCGCATTGTCATGAACTGGATCAGGCCGTGAAACAGGTAGAGCGCGTAGGAGCGCTCGCCGAGCCACCGCAGCACCGGCGCATTGAGAACCTCGGACACGACGCCGTTGTTGGCGACGCCCGCGAGGATCAGCGCGGGAAACACCAGCACCGCCGCGAGGTCCGAAACCCCATAATGCAGCAGCACCACGTCGGTGGCGAGCAGCGCGAGGAAGGCGCCGTCGCTGCGCAGAAACTGCGGAAACTGCGGCGAGCGGTAGACGGCGTAGAGCAGCGTGCCCAGCATGAATTCCGGCAGGCAGCGCAGCAGAATGCACGATCCGCCCCACTGGTTGAAATTGTTGTGCTTGAGATAGGCGA